>JBOGFE010000369.1:0-3720 GCA_050741935.1 Acidimicrobiia bacterium
GCGTGGGTGTAGGCGGCGAAGTCCTTGTGGCGCAGCACCTCGGTCGGGCTCCAGCGGACGACCACGGTCGGCCCGGCGGGCTCCGGATCGTCCTCGCCCGCCCCGGCACCGTCGTCGCCGGTGTCGAGGGCGATCGTCACCGAGGGGCCCGGAACGTCCAGGCCCAGGTCGACGGCGACCCGCCCCTGCCACCAGGCGGCGAAGGCCCGGTCGTAGACGGGGGCATCCTCGGGCCGGCGCACCAGTGTGGCCCGCCCGGCCCAGTAGACGCCCTCCCGTCGCCCCATCCCCACCACCGCCAGCGACTGGGCGAAGGCCACGCCCGACCCCACCGGGACGTCCAGTCCCGCCCGCCGCAGCAGCCGGGCGAACCCGACCGCCATCCTTTCGGGGGCACCCCGATCCCCGGGCCCGGTCACACCAGACCTTCGCAAGGCCAGAGCGATCTTGGCCCTGGGAGGGCACTTATCGCTCCGGCCTTGGGGACTCGACGGTGCCCGGCCGCCACGTCAGGCACCCCGGAGCAACGCGGCCCGGACCACCTCGCCGATGCCCTGGGTGCGGACGCGCTCCTGGTCTTCCCGGTACTTGAGGACGCTGCCCAGCGTGGCCGACACCGACGCTTCGTCGAGGGTGGCGCGGCCCAGGGCGGCGAGCGACAGAGCCCAGTCGATGGTTTCGGCCACGCCCGGCGGCTTGTACAGCTCCATGCCCCGCAGCGTCTGCGTCGCCGCCGCCACCTGCCGGGACAGCGCCTCGGGCACCTCGGGCGCCCGGACCCGGAGGATGGCCAGCTCCCGGTCGAAGTCGGGATGGCCGATCCAGTGGTAGAGGCAGCGGCGCTTCAGGGCGTCGTGCAGGTCGCGGGTGCGGTTGGAGGTGACGACCACCACCGGCGGGACGTCGGCCACGAAGGTGCGGAGCTCGGGGATGGTGACGGAGTAGTCGGAGAGGATCTCGAGCAGGAAGGCCTCGAACTCGTCGTCGGCCCGGTCGACCTCGTCGACCAGCAGCACCGGCGGGACGGAGTCGTTGTGGGCGATGGCCCGCAGCAGCGGCCGGCGCACCAGGAACCGCTCCGAGTAGAGCTCGTCCTCGAGCTTCTCCAGGCCGCCCGCCACCCCGGAGATGTCGGCGTGGGCCGCCTCCACCGCCCGCAGGTGGAGGAGCTGGCGGGAGTAGTCCCACTCGTAGACGGCCTGGGCGGCGTCGATGCCCTCGTAGCACTGCAGGCGCAGCAGCTGCCCGCCCGTCCACCGGGCGAGGACCTTGGCCACCTCGGTCTTGCCCACGCCCGCCTCGCCCTCGAGGAGCAGCGGCCGGCGCAGCTCCAGGGCGAGGAAGACGGCCGTCGCCAGGCCCTCGTCCGCCAGGTAGTCGTGGCGGGCCAGGGCCTGGCGAACGTCGTCGACGCTGTCAGCCGGCTTTGCGGTCACACCTCATCTATAGCCGCTCAGCCGCCGGCCTCCTCCAGCGCCCGGCGGACGAGCACCTGGGCCAGGTGCCGGCGGTACTCCGGACTGGCGTTCAGGTCGGTCGGGGGCTCGGTGCCCTCGGCCGCCGCCCGGGCGGCGTCGGCCGCCGACGCTCCCTGAGCCAGGGCCTGTTCCACCGCCGAGGCCCGCACCGGTGTGGGCCCCATGTTCACCAGGGCCACGCCGGTGGTGCCGTTGCGCACCGCCGCCACCCCCACGATGGCCCAGTCCAGCGCCCGCCGGTTGAACTTCTGGTAGGACCAGCCGGCGCCCGCCACCTTGGGAACCCGGATCTCGGTGAGCAGCTCGTCGGGAGCGAGGGCCGTCTCCAGGAACCCGGTGAAGAACTCCGCCGCCGGGATCTCCCGCTCCCCACCGGAACCCCGGACCACCAGGGTGCCGCCCAGGGCGAGCACCACAGCCGGGAGGTCGGAGGCGGGATCGCCGTGGGCCAGGGAACCGCCGATGGTGCCCCGGTGCCGGACCTGGGGGTCGCCCACCAGACCGGCCACGTGGGCCAGGATCGGCACCTGGCTCTGGAGCAGCTCGCTGCCCTGGACGTCCTTGTGCCGGGTGAGGGCACCGACGGCGACGTGGTCGCCGCCGTCGCGGATGTAGGACAGGTCGGTCAGCCGGCCCACGTCGACGAGCACCGACGGGGAGGCCAGGCGGAGCTTCATGAGCGGGATCAGCGAGTGGCCGCCGGCCAGGAGCTTGGCGTCCTCGCCATGGCTCCCGAGCAACGACACCGCCTCGTCGGCCGACGAAGCCCTCACGTAGTCGAACGCGGCCGGGATCATTGCCCGCCCCCCTTCGCAGTCTGAATCGCTTGCCACACCCGCTGGGGTGAGGCCGGCATGGCGATGTCCTTGATGCCCAACGGCGAGAGGGCGTCGACGATGGCGTTGATCACCGCCGGCGTGGAGGCGATGGTGCCGGCCTCTCCGATGCCCTTCACCCCGAGCAGGTTGGTGGGCGACGGCGTCACCGTGTGGGCCAGCGTGAAGCTGGGCATCTCCGCCGCCGACGGCACCAGGTAGTCGGCCAGGGTGCTCGTGAGCAGGTTGCCGTCACCGTCGTAGACCGCCTCCTCGAAGAGGGCCTGGGCGATGCCCTGCACAACCCCCCCATGGATCTGCCCCTCGACGATCATGGGGTTGATCTGGGTGCCGCAGTCGTCGACGGCGACGTAGTTGAGCAGCCCGACCGCGCCCGTCTCCTCGTCCACCTCCACCACGCAGATGTGCGTGCCGAAGGGGAAGACGAAGTTGGGTGGGTCGTAGGACGCCTCCGCTCTCAGGTTGGGCTCGACGCCGTCGGGCAGGTCGTGGGCGGTGAAGGCGGCGAAGGAGATCGCCTGGATGGGCACGTTCTTCTCGGGGACGCCCTTCGCCTGGAACACCCCGTTGACGAACTCCAGATCGCCCTCGGCCACCTCCAGCTGGTGGGCGGCGATGGCCCGGGCCTTGTCGATGACCCGATCGGTGGCCATGGCCACGGCCACGCCACCCACGGCCAGCGATCGCGACCCGTAGGAGTCCATCCCGAGGGACGAGATGGACGTGTCGGAGTGGAGCACGTCGACGTCGTCGGGCGAGATGCCCATCCGCTCAGCCACGATCTGGGACCACGAGGTCTCGTGGCCCTGGCCGTGCGGCGAGGTGCCCGTCACCACCTGCACCTTGCCGGTGGGCAGCATCTGGACGCTCGCCGCCTCCCAGCCGCCGGCCACGTACTTGAGGGCGGACAGCACCCGGGACGGGGCCAGCCCGCACATCTCGACGTAGGACGACAGCCCGATGCCCAGGTGCTTGGTCGAGCCCGATTCCCGGCGCATCTGCTGCTCCTTGCGGAGCCCCTCGTAGCCGGCCAGCTCCAGCGCCTGGTCCAGGGCGACCTCGTAGTTGCCCGAGTCGAACATCAGCCCGGCCGCCGACTGGTAGGGGAAGGCGGCGGCGGGGATGAAGTTGCGCCGCCGCAGCTCCGCCGGATCGGCACCAAGCTTGGCCGCCAGGGAGTCGACGGCCCGTTCGAGGGCGTACGTCGCCTCGGGCCGGCCCGCCCCCCGGTAGGCGTCGGTGGGGGTCATGGTGGTGAACACGCCCGTGCACTGGAAGGAGTAGGCGGGGATGTCGTAGACGCCGTGGTAGAGGAAGGCGCCGAGCAGGGGGATGCCGGGGGTCACCAGCTGCAGGTAGGCCCCCATGTCGGCCACGAGCTTGACCCGCACGGCGGTGATCTTCCC
>JBOGFE010000370.1:0-6921 GCA_050741935.1 Acidimicrobiia bacterium
CCACCTGATGGCGTCACCCCAGGCGGCCGCCGTCGTGCTCAACTCGGGCAACGCCAACGCCGCCACCGGAGCCCCGGGCCTGGCCGTGTCCCAACGGGCCTGTGAGCTGGTGGCCAAGTCGTTGGGCTGCGCCGTCGACGACGTCCTGGTCTGCTCCACCGGCCTGATCGGCATCCCCCTCGACGTCACGCCCTTCGAGACGGCCGTGCCCGACCTGGTGGCCGCCCTCGACGGCTCCCCGGCCGCGGCGGGCCGGGCGGCCACCGCCATCATGACCACCGACACGGTCTCCAAGGAAGCCATCGCCGTCGGTTCCTTCTCCGACGGGACCAGCTTCACCGTGGGCGGCATGGCCAAAGGGGCGGCCATGCTGTCGCCGGCCATGGCCACCATGCTCGCCGTCCTCACCACCGACGCCGCCGCCGAGCCCCGGTCCCTACAGGAGGCCCTCGGCCGGGCCGTCGAGGCCACCTTCAACCGGATGACCACCGACGGCGCCCGCTCCACCAACGACACCGTGATCCTGCTGGCGTCGGGGGCGGCGGGGAATGATCCGATCGGCTTCGGCGGCCCCGACATCCACCTCCTGACCGAGGCCGTGACCGAAGTGTGCGCCTCGTTGGCCGACCAGATGGCCACCGACGCCGAAGGCGCCACCAAGTTCATCCGCATCCACGTGCGGGGTGCCCGTTCCAGGGAGGAGGCGGCCCGGGCGGCCCGGGCGGTGGCCGAGAGCCAGCTGGTGAAGTGCTCGCTCTTCGGCGGCGACCCCTACTGGGGGCGGATCCTCTCCGAGCTGGGGGCGAGCGGCTCCCATCTCGAGCCGCACCGGGTCGACATCGCCTACGGCGGGGTCACCGTGTGCGCCGGCGGCGAGGCGGCCGGGCACGACGGGGAGGCGCTGGCCAAGGTGATGGCCGGCCGGGACATCGACATCACCTGCGACCTGCGCCTGGGCCTGGGCGAGGCCACCGTCACCACCGTGGACCTGACCCCGGCCTACATCGACGAGAACATGAGGACCTCATGACGACGGCCCCGCCCCCCGACCCCGCCGTCGCCGAGGCCAAGGCCGCCGTGCTGGCCGAGGCGCTGCCCTACATCCGCGAGTTCTCGGGCCGGACGGTGGTCATCAAGTACGGCGGCAACGCCATGACCGAACCCGATCTGGTGGACCTCTTCGCCCAGGACGTCGCCCTCATGCGCCTGGTGGGCATGAACCCGGTCGTGGTGCACGGCGGGGGCCCGCAGATCTCCGACCTCATGCGCCGTCTGGGCAAGGAGCCGGTCTTCGTCGACGGCCAGCGGGTGACCGACGCCGAGACCGTCGACATCGTCCGCATGGCGCTGGTGGGCAAGGTCAACCGGGAGGTGGTGGGGGCCATCAACCGTCACGGGCCCTACGCCGTGGGCCTGTCCGGCGAGGACGCCGGCCTGATCACGGTGGCGCCCCGGGACCCCCGGCTGGGATTCGTCGGCGACGTCACCCACATCAACGCCTCGATCCTGGAACGCCAGATCAACGAGGAGCTGGTGCCGGTGGTGGCCACCGTCGGCGTGGACGAGGCCGGCCAGGCCTACAACGTCAACGCCGATGCCGTAGCCGGGGCCATCGCCGCCGCCCTCAAGGCGGAGAAGCTGGTGTACCTGACCAACGTGGCCGGGCTCTACCGCGACATCGATGACCCGGCCTCGCTCATCTCCCAGATCGCCATCGACGACCTGGAGGACATGGTGTCGTCGGGCAGCCTCAACGACGGCATGGTGCCCAAGGTGGCGTCGTGCGTCGCCGCCCTGCGCCAGGGGGTGGGCCGGGCCCACCTGCTCGACGGGCGGACCCCCCACGCCCTGCTCCTCGAGGTCTTCACCAAGGAGGGCATCGGAACGATGGTGACTGTGTCATGACGGCGGGCACCCGGTTCCTTAGGAACACGCCCGCCGTGTGCGGCGGGGGCCCCAACCCCGCCGCGCGCCGCTACCGGAGCGAGGAGAACACATGAGCCTTTACGACGAGCTCGTCGCCCTCGACGCCGGGCATGGCATGCAGACCTATGCCCGGCTCCCGGTGGTCTTCGTGCGGGGGGAGGGCACCCGGCTGTGGGACTCCGAGGGCCGGGAGTACCTCGACTTCCTCGCCGGCCTGGCCGTCACCTCTCTCGGGCACGCCCATCCCGTGGTGGCCGAGGCCATCGCCGCCCAGGCCGGCACGCTCTGCCACGTCTCCAACCTGTACCACAACGACATCCAGCCCCGGCTGGCCGCCACCATCGACGGCCTCCTCGGCGGGGGCGGGCGGGTCTTCTTCGCCAACTCCGGCGCCGAGGCCAACGAGTGCGCCATCAAGCTGGCCCGCCGCTTCGGCCAGAAGGCGGCCGGGCCGGAGCGCTTCCACGTCGTCTCCACCCTCAACTCCTTCCACGGCCGGACCCTGTCGACCCTGGCCGCCACCGGCCAGCCGGCCAAGCAGGCGGCGTTCCAGCCCCTCCCGTCGGGGTTCTCCCAGGTCCCCTTCGCCGATCTCGGTGCCCTGGAGGCGGAGGCGGCCCGGCTGGGCGACGGGCTGGCCGCCGTGCTGGTGGAGGCCGTCCAGGCCGAGGGCGGGGTGTGGGTGGCGCCTCCGGGCTACCTGGAGGGCGTGCGGGCCCTGTGCGACCGCACCGGCGCCCTGCTCCTTCTCGACGAGGTCCAGGCCGGCCTGGGCCGCACCGGCCGCTGGTTCGGCTTCGAGCACTCGGGGATCCGACCCGACGTCGTGAGCCTGGCCAAGGCGCTGGGCAACGGCATGCCCATCGGGGCGTGCTGGGCCCGGGCCGAGGTGGCGGTGGCCTTCGACGCCGGCGACCACGCGACGACCTATGGCGGCCAGCCGCTGGCCGCCTCGGCGGCGCTGGCCACGCTGGAGGTCATGCAGGCCGAGGACGTGCCCGAACGGGCGGCCGGCGCCGGCGCCCGTCTCGCCGGTGGGCTCGAGGGTGTCCCGGGGGTGGCTTCCGTCCGGGGCCTGGGCCTGCTCCTGGCCGCCGAGCTGGCCGCTCCCGACGGCGCGCCCCTCGACGCCAGGGCGGCGGCCGCCGCCTGCCTGGAACGGGGCCTGGTGGTCAACGCCGTCACCGGCACCGCCCTGCGCTTCACCCCCCCGCTGCTGGTCACCGAGGCCGAGGTGGACGAGGCTGTGGCCATCACGGCCAAAGCCCTGGCCGCCGTCTCGTGAGCCGACCATGAGCACCGTGCCCCGCTTCCTCGACGTCGACGACCTGACCGCCGGCCAGCTCCGGCGGGTGCTCGACCGGGCCCTGGCCTGGAAGGAGGAGCCGGGCAAGGTCCCGCCCATCCTGTCCGGGCAGAGCGTGGCCGCCTTCTTCGAGAAGCCGTCGGCCCGCACCCGGGTGTCGTTCGAGGTGGCGGTGGTGACCCTGGCCGGTCACTGCGTGACCCTGCGGGCCGAGGAGCTCGGGCTGGGCAAGCGGGAATCGGTGGCCGACGTGGCCCGCACCCTGGCCAGCTACTGCTCGGTGGTGGGGGCCCGGGTCTTCGACCACCGCGTGCTGGAGGAGATGGCCCGCTCCGTCTCCATCCCGATCCTCAACCTGCTCTCCGACCGGGCCCATCCCGGCCAGGCGGTGGGTGACCTCCTCACCCTGGAGGAGCGCCTCGGGTCCCTCGAGGGCCGGCGCCTGGCCTTCATCGGCGACGGCAACAACGTGGCCGCCTCCCTGGCGCTGGCCGCCGCCCTCACCGGGTTGGAGATGGTGGTCGCCAGCCCGGCGGGCTACGAGCTCGACGACACGGTGGTGGACCGGGCCCGCAACCTCGGCGGCACGCTCGAGCTGGTCCACGACCCCTTCGAGGCCGTGGCCGGCGCCGACGCCGTCTACACCGATGTGTGGGTCTCGATGGGCCAGGAGGCCGAGGCCGACCAACGCCGGGCCGCCTTCGCCCCCTATCAGGTGAACGCCGAGCTGATGGCCGCCGCCACCCCCTCGGCGGTGTTCCTCCACTGCCTCCCGGCCCGCCGGGGCGAGGAGGTCACCGACGAGGTCATCGAGAGCGCGGCCTCCGCCGTCTGGCTCCAGGCGGCCAACCGGATGCACTCCTACCGGGCGCTGCTGGCCGAGCTGGCCGGTGAGCTCCCCTAGCCGCCATGGCCATCGGCAAGCCTCAGCGCCAGCACCGTATCGCCCGCTACCTGGAGGAGCAGGTCATCTCCAGCCAGGTCCAGCTGGTGGAGCTCCTGGCCACCGACGGGGTGGTGGCCACCCAGGCCACGGTCAGCCGCGACCTGGAGGAGCTGGGGGCGGTCAAGGTGCGGATCCCGGGGGGGCAGATGGCCTACGCCATCCCCGAGCACGCCAAGGACCGGATCGCCCCCGAGGAGCACCTGCGCCGGGTCCTGTCCGAGTTCCTGGTCGAGTCGGCGGCGTCGGGCAATCTGGCCGTCCTGCGCACCCCGCCCGGGTCGGCGCATGTGGTGGCCTCCGCCCTTGACCGGGCCGCGGTGAACGACGTGGTCGGGACGGTGGCGGGCGACGACACCATCCTCGTGGTGTGCGACGAGGAGGCCGGCGGGGCGAAGGTGGCGGCCCGGCTGGCCAAGCTGGCCGGCCTGTGACGAAGGGACATGACGTGAGCAAGCGGGTGGTGCTGGCCTACTCGGGTGGACTCGACACCTCGGTGGCGGTGCGGTGGATGGGCGAGGAGTGGGACACCGAGGTGATCGCCCTGGCCGTCGACGTCGGCCAGGGGGGCGACTTCGAGATCATCCGCAAGCGGGCTCTGGCCGCCGGGGCGGTGGAGGCCGAGGTCATCGACGCCCGGGCGCGCTTCGCGGCCGAGTTCGTGGTCCCCGCCGTGCGGGCCAACGCCCTCTACGAGGGCCGCTACCCGCTCGTCTCCGCCCTGTCGCGCCCGGTCATCGTCGAGGAGCTGGTGGACGCCGCCCGCCGCCACGGCGCCACTGCCGTGGCCCACGGCTGCACGGGAAAGGGCAACGACCAGGTCCGCTTCGAGGTCTCCAGCCGGGCGCTGGCCCCCGACCTCGAGGTCCTCGCCCCCACCCGGGACTGGAGCTTCACCCGGGAGACGGCCATGGACTATGCCGCCGCCCACGACATCCCCATCGAGCAGACCAAGCAGAGCCCGTACTCCATCGACGAGAACCTGTGGGGCCGGGCCATCGAGTGCGGCGCCATCGAGGACCCCTGGGCCTCGCCCCCGGAGGAGATCTGGGCGCTCACCCGCCCGCCGGCGGACGGCCCCCCGGAGCCTTCGGAGGTGGTGGTGGGCTTCACCGCCGGGGCCCCGTCCACCCTCGACGGTGACGCCCTCCCGGTCCACGAGCTGGTGGAGCGCCTCTCGGCCACCGTCGGCGCCTACGGGTTCGGGCGGATCGACATGGTGGAGAACCGCCGGGTGGGCATCAAGAGCCGGGAGGTCTACGAGTGCCCCGGCGCCCTGGCCCTGATCCTGGCCCACTCCGACCTGGAGGGGGTCTGCCTGGAGCGCGACCTGATGCGGGAGAAGTCCCGCCTCGAGCCCCGCTTCGCCGAGCTGATCTACGACGGCCTGTGGCACTCGCCGCTGCGCAAGGCCCTCGACGCCTTCATGGCCGGCGCCTCCGAGCACGTCACCGGGGAGGTGCGGCTGCGCCTGGAGGCGGGCCGGTGCACCGTCGACGGCCGCCGGGCCGAACGGGGCCTCTACGACCACGGGCTGGCCACCTACGACGCCTCCGACACGTTCCGCCACTCTGACGCCGCCGGCTTCGTCCGGCTGTGGGGCCTGTCGGTGGAAACCTGGGCCCGGCGTCAGGGGGACTCCCGGTGACGGAGCCGGGACCGGCCAAGCCCGACCAGGGCCGGCCGCTGTGGCGGGGCCGCTTCGGCGAGGGCCCGGCCGAAGAGCTGCTGGCCTTCTGCGAGAGCCTGTCGTTCGACCGGCGCCTGGCCGGCGACGACCTGACCGGCTCCCGGGCCCACGTCAACATGCTGGCCCGGGTGGGGCTGGTCAGTGAGGAGGAGCGGGCGCTCATCACCGCCGCCCTCAGCCGGGTGGAGGAGGAGCTGACCTCGGGCAAGTTCACCTTCCTCCCCCTCGACGAGGACATCCACACCGCCATCGAGCGCCGGGTGACGGAGCTGGCCGGGCCGGCGGGGGCCAAGCTGCACACCGGCCGGTCCCGCAACGACCAGGTCGCCCTCGACCTGCGGCTCTATGTCCGCCGGGAGGGGCGGGAGCTGGGCCGGCGCCTCCACTTCCTCATGGAGGTCCTGCTGCGCCGGGCCGAGGAGGCCCACGCCCAGGAGGCCTACCTGCCCGGGTACACCCACATGCAGCGGGCCCAGCCCGTCCTCCTGGCCCACCACCTCCTGGCCCACTACTGGATGCTGGGCCGGGACCTGGACCGCCTGCGTGACGCCCTCGAGCGCCTCGACGACTCGCCCCTCGGCGCCGGGGCGCTGGCCGGTTCGACCCTCCCCCTCGACCCCGCCGGGGTGGCGGCCGAGCTGGGCTTCGCCCGGCACTTCGAGAACTCCCTCGACGCCGTCTCCAACCGCGACTTCGTGGCCGAGCTCCTCTTCGTGTGCGCCCTGTGCCAGGTCCACCTCTCCCGCCTCGGCGAGGAGGTGGTCCTGTGGGCCACCGAGGAGTTCGGCTTCCTGCGCCTGGCCGACGCCTACTCCACCGGCTCCTCGATGCTGCCCCAGAAGAAGAACCCCGACATCGCCGAGCTGGTGCGGGGCAAGGCCGGCCGGCTCATCGGCCACCTGGCCGGCTTCCTGGCCACCCTGAAGGGCCTGCCCCTGTCGTACAACCGTGACCTCCAGGAGGACAAGGAACCCCTCTTCGACGCCCTGGACACCCTGTCCCGGGCCCTGGCCGCCATGGCCGGCCTGATGGCCACGGCCACCTTCGACCTCGACC
>JBOGFE010000371.1:0-10350 GCA_050741935.1 Acidimicrobiia bacterium
ACGTAGCGGGTGTCGGGGCCCAGGTAGGCGACGTCCACCACCAGGCCGGTGGCGGAGCACTGGCCCGGGCCGGGGTCGGTGTCGGGATCGACGAGGCGGATCTTCTCGGGTCGCACCGTGAAGGTGCCCTCCCGGCCCAGGATGGCCAAAGCCGCCTCGGGTTCGAGCAGGTTCGAGGTGCCCACGAAGCCGGCCACGAAGGCGGAGACGGGATGCTCGTAGAGCTCCGCCGGGGGGGCCACCTGGACGATGCGGCCCTCGTTGAACACGGCGATGCGGTCGCTCATGGTGAGCGCCTCGTCCTGGTCGTGGGTCACGAACACGAAGGTGATGCCGATCTCGGCCTGGATGGCCTTCAGCTCCCGCTGCATCTGCTCCCGGAGCTTGAGGTCGAGGGCCCCGAGGGGCTCGTCGAGGAGCAGGACCCGGGGGCGCTTCACCAGGGCCCGGGCCAGGGCCACCCGCTGGCGCTGGCCGCCGGAGAGCTGGGTGGGGCGGCGGTTGCCGTACCCGCCGAGGCGCACCATGGACAGGGCGTCCTCCACCCGACGGCGGCGCTCCTCCTTGCCCACCTTCTTCACCATCAGGCCGTAGGCCACGTTGTCGGCCACCGTCATGTGGGGGAAGAGGGCGTAGTCCTGGAAGACGGTGTTGACGTCACGCTCGTAGGGCGGATCGTCGGTCACGTCGTCGCCGTAGAGGAGGACCCGGCCCTCGGTGGGCGCCTCGAACCCGGCGATGAGGCGCAGGCAGGTGGTCTTGCCCGAGCCCGACGGGCCGAGCATGGAGAAGAACTCGCCGTCGTGGATCTCGAGGTCGACGCCGGCCACCGCTTCGACGTCGCCGAAGCGCTTGCTCACCCCGGCGAGGGTGACGGCGGGCACCGACCGGCCGGTCCTCCCGGCCCCGGGCGATGACGTGACAGCCCCTTCAGGCACGGTGGCCACGGAGGGCGAGCCTACCGGCGGGTCCCCGGGGCCTGCCGTCATAGCGTCGCCTTGAGGGCGGCGCCGAAGGCCCGCAGGCCCTCGTCGATCTCGGCTTCGCTGACCACCAGCGGCGGCATCCACCGGATCACCTGGCCGTAGGTGCCGGCGTTCATGAGGATGAGATGGCCCTCGCGCAGGCAGTGGGAGGTGATGGCGGCCACCCGGGCGGGGTCGTCGAGCTCCACCGCCACCATGAGGCCGAGGCCCCGGACGTCGGCCACGCCGGCGTCGCCGGCGGTGAGCTCGGTGAGGCCCTCGACCAGCTGGCGGCCCCGGGCGGCCACCCCGTCGAGGAAGCCGGGCCCGGTGAGCACGTCGATGGTGGCCAGGGCGGCGGCGCAGCCGATGGGGTTGCCACCGTAGGTGCCGCCGTGGGCGCCCTTGGGCCAGCGGGCCATGAGGGAGGCACTGGCGCCGATGGCCGAGATGGGGAAGCCGGAGCCGAGCCCCTTGGCCAGCACCAGCACGTCGGGGCGGACCCCGCAGTGCTCCAGGGCGAACATCTTCCCGGTGCGGCCGAAGCCGGTCTGGACCTCGTCGGCCACGAAGAGGATGCCGTGCTCGGCGCAGATCTCGGCCAGGCCGGCCAGGAACGCCGCCGGGGCGGGGACGTAGCCGCCCTCGCCCAGCACCGGCTCGATGACCACGGCCGCCGTCTCCGCCGGCGCCGTCTGGCTGGCCAGCAGGTGGCGGACGGCGCCCAGGCAGTACCCGGTGGCCCGATCGGCGTCGCCGCCGTGGGCGAGGGGGGCCGGGAAGGGAGCGACGTAGATCCCCGACGGCAGCGGGGCGTGGCCGCCCCGGTACGCCGTCTTGGACGTGGTCATGGCCATGGTCAGGTGCGTCCGGCCGTGGAAGCTGCCGGTGAAGACGATGATGTTGGGCCGGCCCGTCACCTGCTTGGCCAGCTTCACCGCCCCTTCGGTGGCCTCCGCTCCCGAGTTGGCGAAGAAGAACGTGTCGATGGGGTCGGGGCACACTTCGGCCAGCCGGGCCCCGAGGGGCTCGAGCAGGGCGTGGCGGTAGATGTTGACCTGGGCGTGGATGAACTGCGCCGCCTGCGCCTGGATGGCCGCCACCACCGCCGGATGGCAGTGACCAGTGCTGGTGACGGCGATGCCGCTGGTGAAGTCGAGGTACTCGTCGCCGTCCGTCGTGACCACGACGCAGCCGCGACCCGAGGCGACCTCGAGGTCGGTGACGCGGAACCAGACGTCGGAGAGGTGCGCACCCATGACCGGCCCCGAGTCTCCTCTTCGGAGCCGGGGCTTGAAATCGTCGGGAGCGAAGACGCGGGGGGCTCCCTTTGGAGTTTCTCCAAAGGCCTCAGCGCGGGCGGGGTGGGTCCGAGTCCTCCTCGGAGAAGGTGAAGACCCCGGGGGTGGAGGCGTCGATGGTGGCCCGCACCCAGTAGTCGGTGTCGTCGACGGCGAACGTCTCCACCCGGGTGAAGTTGGCCACGTCGGGCCAGGGGTGGTCGACCCGGTGGATGTGGGTGTCCCCGTGGACCAGGACCACCGGCCGGGCCAACTCCTCGGAGAGCTCGCGCAGCTCGTCGAGGAACTCCTCGTCCGCCCAACCCGACTCGTTGGGGAAGGGATTGGCCTGGATGGCCACCAGCAGGCCGGCGCTGCCCCCGGTGCGGGCGGCGTCGAAGGCGGCGCGGAGCCAGGCCAGGTTGGCCCGGCGCCGGGGGTCGAACTCCCCGGGGTCGGCCCGGTTGTCGCCGCTGCCCACGATGTGGAGGGTGACGAAGGTCACGCCCCCGTGGTCCCAGCGGGCGTTCTCCACGTAGGGGGCGTCCTGGCGGACGAGCTCGATGCGGCGCCGGCCGAGTGACATCCGGTCCGGGAAGAACGTCCGGCGGATGAGGGCGAGCCGCTCGTTCTTCTCGGCGCAGTCCAGCCACTCGTTGTCGCCCGGCGTGTAGACGAGCGGGTGGGCGAGCCGGTTGAAGGTGTCGCGCACCTCGGGATAGCGGTCCTCTGCGCACTCCGGCTCGGGCGGCTTGATGTCGCCGTCGTGGATGGAGAAGGCCAGCGGGAAGGAGTTCATGTGGTCGATGGTCTGGAGGAAATCCTCGTCGTCGGCCCGGGAGTAGCCGGTGTCGCCCAGGAGGCCGATCTCGAAGGGCCCGGCCGGTCCGGCGACGGGCGCGGTGGTCGGGGTGGTGGCCGGCGGGTTGCCGACCGGCGGAGGCGAGGTGGTGGCCGGCGCCGGAGAGCCGGCGGCCGGGGCGGGAACGGCGGCCATGGCCACCACCGGCCCACGGGTGGTCCCGCCGGCGGCCGAGCCGGCGAAGCCGGCGTCGCCGAAAGAGAAGACACCCCCGTCGGAGGCCACGAACCAGTAGCCCCGACCCGAGGGCGTGGCCGCCATCCCCACGACGGGACGGTTCAGGCGGACGGCCCCCGTCGATCCGAAGAAGGCGGCGTCGCCGAAGGAGAAGACACCCCCGTCGGAGGCCACGAACCAGTAGCCCCGACCCGAGGGCGTGGCCGCCATCCCCACCACGGGGCGGTTGAGGGGCCGGCCGGCCAGGGAGCCATGGTCGCCGGCGTCGCCGAAGGCGAACAGGTCGCCGCCCGCCGACACCATCCAGTAGCCGTTCCCGGAGGGCGTGGGCGCCACCCCGGCGATGGGGGGAACCGGGCCGGCCGGCGAGCCCAGCGCAGCCGCGGAGCCGAAGCCGTAGACGCCGCCGGCGGCCGACACCATCCAGTAGCCCGGGCCGTTACCGCCGGCCGCCGCAGGGCGTGAGCCCCCGGGCAGCGTCGAGGTGGAGGCGACCGTCACGGCCAGCACGAGGAGCGCCAGGAGGCGGGCCGCCTTCGTATTCACCACCTCTGGGCTCCTTGTGACGGCTCGCCGGGGGAGGCGACGTCCGGCCGGGGCCGGCGTCAGGGCGCGGGGGAAGCACCGGGGAATGACCCTTCCCGGGGGAGATTCGCCCCCGAAGCGCCCGCTTCCTGTCAGCCGTCAGCGGAGAAGCGGGCCTCGGCCCGCAGGGCGAGGTAGAGATCGACCAGCGTGGCCAGGCTCCGCACCGGGCGCCCGAGCTCCTCCTCCACCCGGGTCAGCCGGTAGCGGAGCGAGTTGGGATGGACATGGAGGCGGGCGGCGGCGGTGTTCACGTTCAGGTCGGCGTCGAGGTAGGTGAGCAGCGTCTCGAGGAGCTGCGGGTGGTCCCGCAGGGGGCGGAGCACGAGGTCGGCCCGGGCCCGCAGCTGGCCGGGGTCGGCGGCGCACAGGAGCGCGTCGATGAGCTCGAAGTCCTCGAAGCGCAGGACCCGTCCCGCCGAGTCGCCCATGCGGGCCAGGAAGTCCATGGCCAGGAGGGCGTCGCCCCGGGACTCGGCCAGCAGCTCGGGCTCGGACACCGACCGTCCCACCGCCGCCCGCACCTCCAGCCCTTCGGCCACCGCCCCCTTGACCCAGTCCTCGACGGGCGGGTCGTCGCCCTGGAGGACCAGCACCACGTTGGGGCCGTGCCAGCCGATGAGATGCGGATGGCCGGCGCCGGCGGCGGCGTTGCCCACCAGCCGGGCGACCTCCTCCAGCGCCGGCGCCCGGTGCCGCACCGAGGTTCCCTCCGCCTCCAGCCCGAGGAGGGCCACCCGCCACCCGGCGCCGGCGGAGAAGCCGAAGAGCTCCAGGCGCTCGTCCGAGACCTCGCGGGCCCGGCCGGGGTCGAGCAGGTCGTGGAGGAGCTCGGCGCGCCGGACCCGCTCCTCCATCACCCCGACGTCGCGGGCCAGCTCGATGAGGCGCAGGAGGCGCTCGGCCACCTGCACCAGGGGGCGGATGATGCCGTCGCTGGTCAGCTCGGTGCGGCTGGCCAGCGCCAGACGGAACCGCAGGCCGCCCTCGACCAGGATGGGGGAGGCGAGGACCTGCCAGCCCCGCACGGCGAAGGCCTCCGGAGCGCCACCCCGGCGGTTGATCTCCTCGGCGATGGCCCGCGCCGGCGCCCCGCCGGCCTCGGCCACGACCTCGCCGCCGGGCCGGAAGAGAACGGCGGCGCCCCCCACGATGGTGGCCAGGCGGGCCATGAGCGCCTCTTCGGGCCGTGACTCCTCCAGGGCCCCGAGGAGGCTGTTCTGGAAGGCGACGCTGCGCTTGAGGGAGTAGAAGTCGGCGCTCAGGTGGGAGCGGTTGATGTAGCCGATGATGTCCCGGAAGGGAACCTCGAAGGGCACCTCGAAGATGGGGAAGTCCCGCCGGCGGGCCTCGTCGAGGAGGGCCCGGGGCACCGAGCGGAACACCAGGCCCACCCCGAACCCGATGGCGGCCACCCCCCGGGCCTCGGCCTCGCTCACGAGCTTGCGCTGCAGCTCGGGGTTGCCCCGGAGGCGGACGCCGGTGGTGAGCACGATGTAGCCCTGGGCCGAGAGCTCGACGGGACGGTCGGCCTCGACCGTCTCGGCCCCTTCCACCGGCCGGGAGAGGGCCGCCGGCGAGCCCGAGCGCAGCAGGAGCCCGAACTCCTCCTCGCTCACCACGTCGGCGAGGGTGAGACGCACGGCGTAACGGTAGCGGTCAGCAGCCCCTCGCGTCCCTGGCGGGCGCATTCCCCTTGCTACGTTTCCCGCCGTGGCCAAAGACCCGGACCCGAGCCTGGAGCTCACCACCCTGCGCGGGGTGACCCGCACGCTCGACGACTGGACGACCAATTTCCACCTGGCCCTCGTCATCCTCCCCGGCCGGCCCGAGGGGTCGGCCTGGGTCCGGGTGGGGCGGCGCATCGCCCAGGTGCTCGGCGGAAGCGACTGCCGGCCCGCCTTCATGGTCACCGGCAACGAGCGGTCCGCCCGGCGGGTCCTGGGCGACGCGGCCGACAGCCATCTGTGCTTCCTCGACCCCGAGAGCACCGTGGTGAAGGGCCTGGGGGTGGGCAAGGTCCCGGCCTTCGTCCACGTCCGCCTCGACACCACCGTGGCCAGCTCCGCCGAGGGCTGGGACCCCGACGCCTGGGACGACGCCGTGGAGCGCCTGGCCAAAGAGATGCACTGGACCAAGCCGCTCATCCCTGCCCCCGGGGACCCGCCCCCCTTCCCCGGCTGGAACACCTGACCTACGCTGGGTGACGGAGGGTGGACGGGCGACCTCAGGAGGTTGCGCCCATGGCCCGGTACCTCGTCGTCGCCAACAAGACCTTGGGGGCCGACGCGCTCGCCGAGAAGGTGCGGGACTGCATGGCGGCAGGTGGGGCCAGTTTCCACGTCGTCGTCCCCGCCAGCCACTCCCGCGACTCCTCCTGGATCACGGAGGGGCACGATCACGCCGAGGCGGAGAAGCGCTTGGAGGCGGCCCTGGCCCGCTTCCGGGAGCTCGGCGCCACCGCCGACGGGGAGGTGGGCGACGCCAGCCCGATGCTGGCCGTCAGCGACGCCCTCATTGCCGGCAGCTACGACGGCGTCATCCTCTCGACCCTGCCCGCCGGCGTGTCCCGCTGGCTCGGCCAGGACCTCCCCCACCGCATCGAGCGCAAGCTCGGCATCAAGGTGATCCACGTCACCGGCCGTGAACGCCTGGAGCCGGTCACGTAATCCCCCGAGGCCGGAGCGATTTGAGCCCTATCAGGGCCAAGATCGCTCCGGCCTTCGGGGTTGGCCACTGGCGTCAGCCCACCACGGTGTAGATCCGCCAGCGCCCGGGGACGCCCTCGAGGGCCCGGGACCCCTTCGGCTCGAACTCGAGGCCGGAGCCGACGACGAGGTCGTGCACCGTGCCCGAGGCGAGCACCTGGCCCGGGTCCGCCAGGCTGGCGATCCGCTGGACGATGCCCGAGCTCCTGCAGAGCCACGGCCTGCGGGACGTGAGCGCCGAGTCGGAGGTCCAGATGTTCGAGGGCGGCTCAGCCTGGGCCGAGCTCCTCCGGCTGTCCGTCCGGCAGGCGTGGGGCGCCGGGTTCACGGGCGGCACCACCGGCGACGCGCTCGAGGCCTGGGACGCGGCCGTCCGCCGGCCCGGGCAGTGGTTCCACGGCTTCGGCCTGGTGTCCGCCTGGGGCCGGCGGGGCGGATAGCGGCCGCCGGCGGGCCCCAGGTGAGCGCGATCCGTGTGGCGACGCCACGTCGATCGCGATCACCTGCGGGCCGGCCGGTTCAGCCGCCACCGCCGACGCCTTCGATCAGCCCGCCCCGGGTCATGGCCTCGACGTCGAGGGCCTTGTCGACGGCGGCCTCGTCGAGCAGGCCCCGCTCCAGCACGACCTCCCGGGCCGTCTTGTTCTCCTTCATGGCCTGCTTGGACACCTCGGCGGTGACGTCGTAGCCGAGGAGGGGCACGAGGGCGGTCACGATGGGCAGCGACAGCTCGGCGTTGCGCCGGCACCGCTCCTCGTCGGCGGTGATGCCTCTCACGCAGGTGCGGGAGAAGGTCCTCGACACGGCGGCCAGGAGGCGGATCGACTCGAGCAGGTTGCGGGCCATGACCGGCAGCATCACGTTCAGCTCCAGATTGCCCGCCGCTCCCGCGAAGGCCACGGCGGCGTCGTTGCCCACCACCTGGGCGCACACCTGGCACACGGCCTCGCAGGCCACCGGGTTCACCTTGCCGGGCATGATCGAGCTGCCGGGCTGGAGGTCGGGGAGGCGGATCTCGGCCAGGCCGGTGCGGGGCCCGGACGACAGCCAGCGGATGTCGTTGCTGACCTTGTAGAGGGAGGCGGCGATGGTGCGCAGCGCCCCGGACGCCTCCACCAGCCCGTCGCGCGCCCCCTGGGCCTCGAAGTGATCGCGGGCCTCCCGCAGGTCGGTGAGGGTGGGGTTGGCCTGGCGGATGAGCTCGATGACGCCGGGGGCGAAGTCGGGCGGGGCATTGATGCCGGTGCCCACGGCGGTGCCCCCGAGGGGCAGCTCGGCCAGCCGGGGGTAGGTGGCCTCCAGGCGCTCGATGCCGTGGCGCACCTGGGCGGCCCAACCGCCGAACTCCTGGCCCAGGGTGACGGGGGTGGCGTCCATGAGGTGGGTGCGGCCCGCCTTCACCACCCGGGCGAACTCGGTGGCCTTGGCCTCGAGCGCCCCGGCCAGCTCGGCCAGGGCGGGAACGAGCTCCTCCTTCATGGCCGCGTAGGCGCCCAGGTGGATGGCGGAGGGGAACACGTCGTTGGAGGACTGGGAGGCGTTGACGTGGTCGTTGGGATGAACCCGCTTGGAGGTGCGGTCATCGCCCAGGATCTCCTTGGCCCGGTTGGCCAGCACCTCGTTGGTGTTCATGTTGGAGGACGTGCCCGAGCCGGTCTGGTAGACGTCGACCGGGAAATGGTCGTCGAGGCTGCCGTCGGCCACCTCGGCCGCCGCCTTGGCGATGGCGTTGGCCAGCTCGGAGTCGAGCAGACCGAGGCGCTCGTTGACGGTGGCCGCCGCCCCCTTGATGGTGGCCAGCGCCCAGATCATCCGGCGCTCCAGCCGCATCCCCGAAATGGGGAAGTTGTCGACCGCCCGCTGGGTCTGAGCCGCCCAGTACGCCTCGTCGGGGACGGCCACCTCACCCATGGAATCCCGCTCGATCCGCGTCATACCCGTCCTCCTCGTGTCTCCCTCACAACCTAGGGGGCCTACCATTTCCGCCGCATGCTGGAATCTCCCACCAACTCCATGGACGTCAGGCTCACGCGCTTCTCCCATGGCGCCGGTTGCGCCTGCAAGCTCTCACCGGCCGAGCTGCGGACGGTGCTCGGGCTGGTGCGGGGCTTCGGCCCCTCCACCGACCCCGACCTGATCGTCGGGCTCGACACCGCCGACGACGCCGCCGTCTACCGCCTGCGGGAGGACCTGGCGGTGGTGTTCACCGCCGACTTCTTCACCCCCATCGTCGACGACCCCTTCGACTTCGGCCGGGTGGCGGCCACCAACGCCCTCTCGGACGTCTACGCCATGGGCGGCACCCCCCTCCTGGCTCTCAACCTGGTCGGCTGGCCCCGGGAGGGCCTCCCCTTCGAGCTGCTCGCCCGCATCCTCGACGGCGGCGCCGAGACGGTGCGGGCGGCGGGCGCCATGGTCGTGGGCGGCCACTCCATCGACGACGCCGAGCCGAAGTACGGCATGGCGGTGGTGGGCACGGTCGACCCCCGCGCCGTCCTGACCAACGCCGGCGCCCGCCCCGGCGACGCCCTGGTGCTGACCAAGCCGCTCGGCCTCGGGGTCATCTCCACCGCCCTCAAGCGCGACGCCGCCCCGCCGGCGCTCATGGCGACGGCCGTGGCCCTCATGACCACCCTCAACCAGGGCGCCCGGGACGCCGCCCTCGAGGTGGGCGTCAACGCCGCCACCGACGTCACCGGCTTCGGCCTCCTCGGCCATCTCCGGGAGATGCTGGTGGCGTCGGGTCTGGCCGCCCGGGTCGACGCCACCCGGGTACCGGTGATCCCCGGGGTACGGGACCTGATCGCGGCGGGCATGGTGGCCGGCGGCACGACCCGCAACCACGCCTTCGTCGACCCCGACGTCGACTGGTCGGGCCTGGCCGAGAGCGAGCAGCTCCTCCTGGCCGACGCCCAGACGTCGGGCGGCCTGCTGCTGGCCGTCGACCCGGCCCGGGCCGGTTCCCTCATCAACGCCCTGCAGCGCCACGGCACCCCGGCGGCCGCCGTGATCGGCCACACCGTCGAGGGCAGCCCCGGCCACATCGGCATCCGTTAGTTAGCTCCCTGGTTGGATTCTCCAGGTCCAAAGGCGGGTATCTACGCCGCCATCAGGGCGAATACAGGAGGACGGACGGTGGCGACGATCGGGCGGGGCAAGTCCAGGAGCGGGACGGCGACCAGGGCGAAGCCGGCGCGGAAGGCGCTTCGGACGCCCGACCTCAGCCTCGAGGAGTGGCCCGGGAGCGGGCGCGCCGACAAGGCCCCGATCATCGAGCCTGACCGGGACCCGATCACCGAGCATCAGCAGGACCCCGTCATCGAGCCGGCCGGCCCCAACGAGGCGCTCGCCGCCAGCCAGTCCGACCTGGCCAAGCTGCAGGCCGCCCGGCGGGCCCGGCTGATCAAGGCAGGGGCCGTCACCGCCATCGTCCTGATCCTCATCGTCTTCGTGCTCCAGAACGCCCAGCCGACGGAGATGGACCTGCTGTTCTGGACGGTCTCCACCCCCGTGATCTGGGTCATCGTCGGCTCGGCCCTGCTCGGCGCCCTGGCCGGCTACCTGGTGGGCCGCCCCGACAGGAAGCTCCTGCTCCACGGCCCCAGCCGCCGGCAGGAGGACACCCGCTAGCCAACCCCTGATCGCGCGTTAACCTCGATCCTCGGGACGGCTCATTTCAGTAGTCGCGTTGAGGTTTGGGGCTCAGCGGGGCGGGAAGCCGAAGCGGAGGTGGCGGCCTCCCCACCAGGGGATGGGCAGGTCGAGTTCGGGGA
>JBOGFE010000372.1:0-7643 GCA_050741935.1 Acidimicrobiia bacterium
TCGTGCTGGGCGCCGGCGGCGCCGGCCGGGCCGTGGTGCTGGCCCTGGGTCGGGCCGGGGCGGTGGTGACGGTGGCCGCCCGGCGGCCCGAGGCGGCGGCGACGGCGGCCGCCCTGGCTCCGGGGGCCAAGGGGATGGCTCTCGGCGATGCCGCCGGGTCCGGCGACGCCTTCGACGTGGTGGTCAACGCCACCCCGCTCGGCATGGGGGGCGAGGCCCCGCCCCTGGACACGAGCCGGCTCGGACCCGCCCAGGCCGTCGTCGATCTCGTCTACCACCCGGCCCGGACGCCGCTGCTGGCCGCCGCCGCCGAGCGGGGCGCCCGCACCCACAACGGGTTGTCCATGCTCGTCCACCAGGCGGCCCTGTCCTTCGCCCTGTGGACCGGGGTCGAGGCGCCGTTGGCGGCCATGCAGGCCGCCGCCCGGAGCGCCCTGGAGGGGCGCCCCTAGCTCGGGGAGGGTGCCGGGCCGGTCAGGACGTGGCCAGCACCTGCTCGTCCCACATGGCCACCTCGTCGGGACCGTCCTCGTCCGAGGGGGCGGGGTCGTCCTCGAGGACGGCGGCCAGCCGGGACGGGAGGTTGGTGGACCGGCGGCTTTCGAGGCGGAACTCCTCGAGGATCTCGCCGTCGAGCGGCTCGGACCGGATGGGCGCCGCGTCGGAGGCGTCGAGGGCCACCAGGCCCGACTCCACCAGGCCGGCCAGATGGCGGCAGATCTCGAAGTCGCTGCCGTCGAGCACCCGGATGAGCGCGGTGACCCGGCGCCGGCCGTCGATGCCGGCCACCACCCGCCACTGGGCGGCATCGAGTTTGACCCCGTTGGTGGCGCACCCCGGAACCAGCCGGGGACGGGCCTCCAGCGACGGCACCAGGACCCGGATGCGGGCCCATTCGTCCATCCGTCGGGCGGTCTCGGCCAGGACCTCGGCCACCTCCACGCTGTCCGGCGCCGCCCACCCCGGCTGGCCGTCCAGCTCGAACTCGAAGGACGCCTCCTCGAAGCGGAACAGCTCGAAGCACACCTCGAAGAGTCGGGCGACCAACTCCGGCCGGTCCTCGACCGGACCCGAGCGATGCCCCGCTTCACCCGCGCTGAGCTTCCCGGCGTCGAAGTAGACGATGCCAAGACCCTGTTGGGACCGGACGTGGAGCGCACCGGTCTTGTCCGCTCGCGCCAGAACCTCGAAGAGGTCGGAGAGAGCGAGAGTGTCGACGGTTCCGATCAGCGACACATGCACCTCGCACGTCGTTGGATACCCCTTCGTTGTCGGACGGCACAGTGGCGGTCTCAACACCGGGGCGCGAGGCTTGAGGGCACCTGGGCGAACGGAGGCCAAATGACCGAAGACGAGATCCTGGGGTACGAGCCCCGGGTCCTGACCCAGGCCCAGCGGGAGTTCTACCTGGAGAACGGCTACCTGCTGGTGGAAGCGGTCATCCCCCCGGACTGGGTGGCCCGGCTGCGGGCGGTGACCGACGAGATGGTGGACCGGTCCCGGTCGCTCACCCGCTCCGACTCCGTCTTCGACCTCGAGCCCGGCCACCGCGCCGACACCCCCCGGCTGCGCCGCCTGACCAGCCCGGTCGACCAGCACCCCGCCTACTGGGAGTTCGCCTCGGAGTCGATCCTGCCCGACGTCATCGCCGACCTGGTGGGGCCCGACGTCAAGTTCCACCACTCCAAGCTCAACTTCAAATGGGCCGCCGGCGGCGCCGAGGTGAAGTGGCACCAGGACATCACCTACTGGCCCCACACCAACTACTCGCCCCTCACCGCCGGCGTCTACCTGCATGACTGCGGGCCCGACCAGGGCCCGCTGATGGTGGTGCCCGGCACCCACAAGGGCGAGCTGTTCTCCCAGTACGGCGACGCCGGCCAGTGGGTCGGGTGCCTGTCGGAGCGGGACGTCAAGGCGGTGCCGACCGAGACGGCCGACGAGCTGTGCGGGCCGGCGGGGTCGGTCACCATCCACAACTGCCGGGTGGTCCACGGGTCGCGGCCCAACCTGTCCGACCTGGGCCGGCCCCTGCTGCTCAACGTGTACTCGGCCGCCGACGCCTTCCCCTACACCGCCAACCCGCTGCCCTCGACCCGGGAGGGGGCGGTGGTGCGGGGTGAGCCCGCCCGCTGGGCCCGCCACGACCCCCGTCCCTGCATGCTGCCGCCCGACTGGTCGGGGGGGGTACACGTCGCTCTTCGCTCTCCAGCAGGAGGAAAGTTGGGAGGACGATCAGTACCACCGGCCGATGTGATGCGCCGGTTGGTGCTGCTGGCCTGCCTCGCCCTCGCGGCGGGGGCCTGTTCGGGTGACGGGAACGCCGACTCCGCCACCTCGGGGTCGACCACGGTCGCCCAGGGGGCCACCCCCGACCCCGACTTCACCGTGGTGGGGGACGAGTACAGCTTCGAGCTTCCCGACCGGGTCCCGGGCGGGGTCGTCACCATGTCGTTCCGGAACAAGGGCAGGTTGCGCCACGAGGCCGGCATCGTCGCCACCGGGGAGACCCCGCTGGACCAGGTGCTCAAGGACCTGGCCCCCGTCCTCGACGGCGCCGGCACGCCCATCCCCGACTACCTGACCTTCTACGGCGGGGTGGGGGAGATCGGCCCGGGGACGACCTCCACGTCGACGCTGAAGCTGCCCGAGGGGAAGTTCGTGATGTTCTGCTCCCTCACCGACATCGACTCGGTGGACGCCCTCCCCCGGCCCGGACCGCAGCTGCCGCCGCACTACGCCAACGGTATGGCCCGGGTCTTCACCGTGCGCCGGGCCAACGTGGACATGCTGCCTCCCGGCGACGGGACGGTGGTGGCCACCGACTACGCCTTCGAGGTTCCCGCACTCACGGCCGGGCCCAAGACGCTCCTGTTCCGCAACGCCGGCACCCAGATGCACTTCGGGGCGCTGCTGGCCTTCCCCGACGGTGTGGACGAGGCCGGCGCCCGCCAGGCGCTGGACGCCGGGCTGGCCGCCCCCGGAGGCCCCCGTCCCGAAGGCGTCCCCGAACCCGTCGACGCCGGCTACGCCGGACCCTTCCCGCCCCGGGGTGGGGGGACCTTCGAGGTCGACCTGGACAGCGGCCGGACCTACGCCCTGGTCTGCTTCCTCCCCGACCGCGCCGGCGGCCCCCCGCACGCCGCCAAGGGGATGATCGCCGTCTTCGCCATCCCCTGACCGGCCCGGCGGGCCCGGCCTAGCGCCGGCCGACGGCCCATTCCCGCGCCCCGAAGAGCTGTCCTCCTCGAACGTCTGTCGGTTCCTGTGAAAGGAGTTACCCACGTCCTGGGATGGACGCGCTCGGCTGCTTCATCGCGGGCGGTTTCGTGCCGATAGAGCCGGACGACGAGAGAGGAGCGTCTCATGTCTGACACCGCACCCCTGTGGGACGAGTACTACGCCATCGCCGCCGAGCTGGCCCAGCTCCAGCGCCGCCTGCGCCGCCTCGAGAAGCAGCTCGACGGCACCGAGGCCAAGACGGCCTGAGGGGCCCGCTAGGCCGTTTGCACCCCGGCGGCGGTTTCGAGGCCGAGCTCGGTGACCGCCTGCTCGCGCATCTTGAACTTCTGGATCTTGCCGGTGACGGTCATGGGGAAGTCGTCGGTGAACTTCACGTAGCGGGGGACCTTGTAGTGGGCGATGCGGCCCCGGCAGAAGTCCTTCACGTCGTCCACGGTGAGGGTGGCGCCCTCCCGGACCTTGATCCAGGCCATCAGCTCCTCGCCGTACTTCTGGTCGGGGACGCCGATGACCGAGACGTCGGAGACGTCGGGGTGGGTGTAGAGGAACTCCTCGATCTCCCGGGGATAGACGTTCTCGCCGCCCCGGATGATCATGTCCTTGATGCGGCCCACGATGTTGACGTAGCCGTCGGCGTCCATGGTGGCCAGGTCGCCGGTGTGCATGAACCCGGCGGAGTCGATGGCCTCGGCGGTGCGCTCGGGGTCCTCCCAGTAGCCGCTCATGACCGAGTAGCCCCGGGTGCACAGCTCGCCGGGCTCGCCCCGGGGGAGCGTCCGGCCCGTCTCGGGGTCGACGATCTTCACCTCGACGTGGGGATGGACCCGCCCCACCGTCGACACCCGGTGCTCGAGTGAGTCCTCGGGGACCGTCTGGGTCGACACCGGCGACGTCTCCGTCATGCCGTAGCAGATGGTCACGTCCTCCATGTGCATGCGGTCCACGACCTGCTTCATGACCTCCACCGGGCACGGTGAGCCGGCCATGATGCCCGTCCGCAGCGAGGACAGGTCGTAGCCGGCGAAGTCGGGGTGGTCCAGCTCGGCGATGAACATGGTGGGCACGCCGTAGAGGCTGGTGCAGCGCTCGGCCTGGACCGCGTCGAGCACCGACTTCGGGTCGAAGGCGGCCTCGGGCAGGACCATGGCGGCGCCGTGGGTGGTGATGGCCAGGTTGCCCAGCACCATGCCGAAGCAGTGGTAGAAGGGCACGGGGATGCACACCCGGTCGGCCTCGGTGTACCGGCAGGCCTCACCCACGAAGAACCCGTTGTTCAAGATGTTGTGGTGCGACAGGGTGGCGCCCTTGGGGAACCCCGTCGTCCCGCTCGTGTACTGGATGTTGATGGGGTCGTCGAAGCTGAGCGACGCCATCCGCTCCGCCAGGGCCGCGGCGCTCACCTCGCGGGCCCGGGTCTTCAGCCCGTCCCAGTCCGGAGAGTCCAGGTAGATGACCTGGTCCAGGGCGGGCACCTCGGGGCGGACCTCGTCGACCATGGCCACGTAGTCGCTGGTCTTGAACGACCGGGCGGCGACCAGCGCCCGGCAGCCCGACTGGCGCAGCGCGTAGGCCAGCTCGGAGGTGCGGTAGGCGGGGTTGATGTTGACCAGGATGATCCCGGCCTTGGCGCTGCCGTACTGGACGAGGACCCACTCGGCCACGTTGGGGCTCCAGATGCCGAGGCGGTCGCCGGGCTCGAGACCCATGGCCATGAGCCCCCGGGCGACCTCGTTGACGGCGTCGTCCAGCTCGGCGTAGGTGAAGCGGACACCCTGGTGGCAGGAGACGAGGGCGAGCCCGTCGGGGTTCGCCGCCACCGTGCGCTCCAGGTTCTCGCCGATGGTCTCGCCGATGAGCGGGGTCGCGCTGGCACCATGGGCGTACGCCAGCGGGCTCACGAGCAGCTGACCCCCGTTCCCCCCAGACCGCAGTAGCCGTAGGGGTTCTTGGCCAGGTACTGCTGGTGGTAGTCCTCGGCGTAGTAGAAGGGCCCGGCCCCGGGGTTCGGGGTGTCCCCGTGGTAATCCTCTACCTCGGTGGTGATCTCGCCGTAGCCGGCGTCGCGCAGCGACTTGTTGTACGCCTCCCGGGAGGCCAGGGCGGCGGCGCGCTGCTCGGGGGTGAAGGTGTAGATGGCCGAGCGGTACTGGGTGCCGACGTCGTTGCCCTGGCGCATGCCCTGCGTCGGGTCGTGGGCCTCCCAGAAGATCTTGAGCATGGCCTCGTAGCTGGTGACAGCCGGGTCGAAGACGGCCAGCACCGCCTCGGTGTGGCCGGTCTTCCCCGAGCACACCTCCTCGTAGGTGGGGTTGGGCGTGTACCCGCCGGCGTAGCCCGCGGCGGTGGTGTACACCCCACCCGCCTCCCAGTACTTGCGCTCCGCCCCCCAGAAGCAGCCCATCCCGACCACGATCTGCTCGAGTCCCTCCGGGAAGGGCCCCGTGAGCGGCGTTCCCAGCACGTGGTGCCGCTCCGGCACCGGCATCTCGGCCGACCGCCCGGCCAGCGCCCGCTCCGGCTCCACCATCTTCGTCTTCGATCCGAACATGCCCGTCACCGTACCTCCGCTCTGACCCGCCGGGGCGGGCGAACTGTGCTTTCGCAACGACCTCCACGGTCCTTCCCGGAGCACAGTTCGTTACACCCCGCCGGGCGGGGCGGGAGGTCCGCAGGATCCGTCAGGCCTTGTGTTCGTAGCTCGGCGGACGGTCGGAGGCCGGCGGCTCGTCGTAGATCGTGACCGTCCGGTCCCGGGCGAAGACGAACGGGTCGGTGCCGGGGTGCTGGCCGGGGAGGTAGCGCCGGCCGCCGTCCACGTAGCGGTACAGGCCGACCCCCGAGTTGCCCACCTCGTCCTCGCCGGCGGCGGTGGTGTCCCACCACACCTCGGTGGCGTCGTCGTTGGCCAGATAGTCGTCGAAGGACCAGATCCCGTGGCGGCCGAAGGAGATGTGGACGTTGGTGAGCGACCCCCGCCCGGTGGGCGGGAAGCGGAACAGCCCGTCACGGATCGACTCCGGGGTCAGCACCGGGCCGCCCAGGTGCATCCCGGTGTAGAAGATCCACGGCACGCTGTAGATCAGCCCGTGGGCCGCCTCGGCCGGCGGCGGGGAGCCGTGGTGCCACATGTGGACCCGGTAGGAGTCGCTCTGCTCCACCGGGAGGCGGGCGGGCAGGAACGACAGCCCGAAGGCGTGGGCCCACTGGGTCTGGTCGTAGGTGCGGGCGAAGAAGCTGGTGTCGGTGAAGGCCGACCCGGTCAGCACCCACTCGGGGGAGTAGCGCTGGCGGGTGGCCTCCTGGGTGAAGAACACGGGCGAGAGCGGGTCCCCGGCGAAGAGGATGCTCGTCACCCCGGACTCCTTCAGGCGCAAGATCATCGTCCGGGCCTGCTCCTGGGTGGCGGCGGGGTCGACGTTGGCTCCGGTGAAGGCGAGCTTCTCGGCCAGGGTGACCCCGTAGCGGGCCAGCTCCCGCTCGAAGTAGTCGACCCCGGAGCGGTAGGACTGCTCGGCCGTCTCGTAGTAGAGCAGGCCGAACTTGCGGGTCTCCCGGGCCAGGAACACGTCGCCGGCGTGTTGCGCCGGACGGCCGGCCAGCCGCTTGCCCACGTACTCGGCCCGGTGCGTGTAGCCCTGGGTGGAGCTCATCAGGGTGGAGATCACGTAGGGCGCCCGGGCGGTGTAGTACTCGATGGGCTGGGAGACGGTGCAGATGCACAGCACCCGGCGGGCCGCCAGCTCGTCGGCGTAGGCGGTGGTGGCGATCGGCCCGCCCCAGGAGGCGAAGGCCTTGATCTCGGTGGCCACCCGGATGGCGTCGGCCCGGGCGGCGGCATCGTCGTCGTCCGCCCCCGAGGGATCGACGAAGACGAGCTTCACCTTCCGGCCCCACGTCTGGTAGTGGTGCTCGAAGTAGTCGACGTACGACCGGTAGGTGGCCTTCATGTCCTCTTCGGAGTCGTTGAACCCGGCGGCGGTGAGGAGGGCCTGGGCGGCGGGGTCGAGCCGGTTGATGTAGACGGCCACGGTGACGGTCTCGCCCGTCACCCCCTGGTAGGTGGCGCCGGTGTTGTCGGCCACGGTGGGCACGCAGGGCGGGGCGTAGCGGGTGGGGACGGCCAGGCGGCCGGTGGCGGGGTCGCAGGGCGGGTCGGGGATCAGGCCCGCCGGGAGGGCGGCGCCCGTCGCCCGTCCGCCGGTGGTGGTCGAGGTGGTCGAGGACCCGGAGCCCGATCCCGCCCCGCCGGTGGTGGCGGTGGTGGCCGACGACCCGCCGGTGTCGCCCGAGCCGGTGTCGACGCCGGCCGTCGCCGGCGTTCCCGGGCGGCCCGACCCCTGCCCGGTGGTGGGGTCGATGGCGGTGAAGCCGCTGCCCCGATGGCCGCGGCCGGCCTGGTC
>JBOGFE010000373.1:0-12765 GCA_050741935.1 Acidimicrobiia bacterium
CCCCCGGTCTGGGTGCCGTCCCCGCCCGGACCGCCGTTGCCGCCCCGACCGCCGCCTCCCGGGGAGCACCCCCGACCTGAGCAGTCACCACCGTGCCCGGCGTCGCCCCCGCGCCCGCCATCGCCACCGAAGGCGGTGGGCACCACGATCGTCTGGGCGGCGGCCGGTGCGGCCAGCACGAGGCTGAGGGCGAGCGCGCCGGCCGAGACCAGTGCCGGCCCCCCGGCCTTCGTCCCCTTCCCGACCGCCCGCATCACCCCTCCTTGCCTCCCTGAGCGAGAACAGTCCCTTTTGTGCAGTCGATGGTTCCGTAAGTACCTACGAACCTTTTTGCTGGAATCACCCCTTTCCATCTCAACGAACGATGACAAGGGCAACCACCATCACTCTGGAATCGCGCGTTGGCGTGTGCTTTCGTAAGCGGGTTGCACTTTCGAGGGGGGACGACCGTGTGCTCAGGGCGCCTCCGGCCCGCCATCCTGCTGGTCACCGTGGCGGCCATCGCCGCCGCCTGCTCAGGCGGCGACCGGGGTGAGGCCGCACCGCCCCGGCTCTCGGTCGGCGATCCGGTGACGGTCGCCGCCGGCGGCCGAGACGCCACCGTGGCCCGTGACCCGGCCACCGACGTGACCTACGTGGCCTGGGGCCGGCCCGTGTCCGGGGCGGCGCCGGGGCGGTTCGAGGCGGTGGTCGCACGCTCGGGCGACGGCGACACCTTCGAGGACCCGGTGGTCGTCAGCCCGCCGCAGGCGAACGTCACCTCAGCGCCGCTCAGCGCGGTGGAGGTGGCCGTCGGCCGTCGGGGCGAGGTCTACGTCCTCTTCGCCGACAACGTGCCCGTCGACCTGCCCGACCACGACTCGGGAATCACCTCGATCTGGCTGGTGCGCTCCGACGACGGCCGGAACTTCTCGGCGCCCACCGGCGTGGGCACCGAGGCCGTCGAGGGCACCCCTACCACGACGGGCATGCACGACCTGTTCGTGGCCTCCGGCGGCGACGTCTTCGTCTCCTACGTGGATCTCCGGGAGCAGCTCGAGCTCGCCCTGGCCAAGCGGGAGGGCCCGGTCACGGACGAGTTCGACCCGCTGCCCCAGCTCCGGGTGTCCCGTTCCACCGACGGGGGGCGCTCCTTCGCCCGCAGCGTCCTGGTGGCCAAACCGGGCTGCGGGGGGACGCGCCTGACCCAGCCGGACACCGACGCGGGCACCCCGGCGCCGCTGTACCTCGCCCACCGCTCCGAGGCCGAGCTGCCCGGGTCCTACGACGCCGTCCGGGATCCGGTCGTGTCCGTGTCCCGGGACGGAGGCTCGGTCTGGGGGCGTCCCCTCGTGGTCCACGACGACGCCTTCAAGGTCAGCGCCTGCCCCGAGGTGTCACCCGGGTTGGCCGCCGACGCCGGCGGCCGCCTGCACGCCGCCTGGTACACCGGCAGCGGCGTCGCCCCCGGCATCTACTACGCCGCTTCCGACGACGAGGGGAAGGCGTTCTCCGAGCCGGTGACGCTGCTCACCGACGAGTGGGTGCCCTACGGCCACGTGCAGCTGGCCGTGGACGAAGGCAACCGGCCGTGGGTGGCCTTCGAGGACCGGAGGGGTGAGGAGCCCGAGATCCAGGTGGCCCACATCGGCGCCGACGGCCGGCTGGCGCTGTCGGCGGCGTGGCCGGGGCGGGCGCCCCAGCTCACGGCCGGGGACGGCGGGGTGGTCGTCACCTGGACCACCGGCGGCGATGGTGAGCCCGGGGCCGTCCGTCTGGCGCGGGTCCGGGCGAGCGAGGACTGATGCGCCGGGCCCGGACCCGTCAACGGCTGGAGGCGATGGCCACGACCCGCTGCTGGAGCGGCCGGCCGGGACCGTTGGGCTTGCCCATGCGGGCGTCGCCGAAGGCGAAGGTCCGGCCGTCCTCGGTGGCCAGCCAGTAGCCCTGGCCGTAGGGGGTGGTGGCCATGCCCACCACCGGCAGAGACCCCGAACCGCCCAGCGAGCCGTGGAAGGCGGCCTCGCCGAAGCTGAAGATCCCGCCGTCGGAAGCGACCATCCAGTAGCCCTTGCCCCCGGGCGCGGGGGCCATCCCCACGATGGGCTTGTTCAGGGTCACGGCGCCGAGCGAGCCGTGGAAGCGGGCGTCGCCGAAGGCGAAGACCCCGCCGTCGGAAGCCACCAGCCAGTAGCCCCGGCCCGTTGACGTGCGGGCCATGCCCACGATCGGCCGGTTGAGCGGAATCCCGCCGGTGGAGCCGAAGAACCCGGCGTCGCCGAAGCTGAAGAGGCCGCCGTCGGCCGCCACCAACCAGTAGCCCCGCCCCGAGGGCGTGCGGGCCATGCCCACGATGGGCTGGTTGAGGGCGACGTCCCCGGTCGAGCCGTGGAAGGCGGCGTCCCCGAAGCTGAACACGCCGCCGTCGGAGGCCACCAGCCAGTAGCCCCGGCCGGAGGTAGTCCGGGTCGTGCCCACGATCGGCTTCGTGAGTGGGATCGACGCCAGCGACCCGTAGGCGGCGCCCTCCTCCGAGGGCAGGACCACGCCGTCGCCGGTCACGACGTGGTAGGCCTGGGGGGCGGGCACGGGCGGGAGCTTGGCGTTCTCGACGTCGGGATCGACGTTGTCACCCTCGCCCGACTCGCCGTCGTCGGCCTCGCCGTCGGGGGTGACGATGACCGGGTTGGCCCGGCGGCTGTAGTCGACCGTGTCGTTGCCCGGCCCGCCGGAGAGCACGTCGGCACCGTTGACGGCCACCTCCTGGTCGAGCACGTCGTCGCCGTCGCCGCCTTCCTCGACGTCGTTGCCGTCGCTGCCCAGCAGGCGGTCGTTGCCGGCGAAGCCCCGCAGGGTGTCGGGACCGAGGCCGCCGTTGAGGACGTTGGGGCCGGCGTCGCCCAGGAGGAGGTCGGAGCCGGGCGAGCCGGTGGCGTTCTCGATGCTGACGAGGGTGTCGGTCCCCCGGCCCGTGGCCCGGCCGGCGGCCAGGTCGATGATGACGGGCTCCTCGGGCTCGTCCTCGGCGGCGAAGGAGATGGTGTCGGCGCCCGGGCCGCCGTCGAAGGTCTCGTCCTCGAACCCGGGGATGAAGGTGTCGTCGTAGCGGGAGCCGGTGTAGCGCTCGAACAGCCGGAACGTGTCGTCGCCCTCGCCGTCGGCGAACAGGTCGAAGGCGTCGACGAAGACACCCCTCGGGGTGTCGGCTTCGGCGAAGGACAGCTCGTCGATGCCGATGCCGCCCGACATCGTGTCGTCACCCTCGTCGCCGGAGATGACGTCGTCGCCGTTGCCGCCGTAGATGGAGTCCTCCTCCCGGCCGCCGAAGAGCAGGTCCCGGCCGTCCTCGCCGTCGAGCGTGTCGTCGCCGTCGTCGCCGACGATGACGTCGTCGCCGTTGTCGCCGTTGATGGAGTCGTTGCCGTCCTCGCCGTGCAGCTCGTCGAAGCCGTTGTCGCCGTTGATGAAGTCCCCGCCGTCGCCGCCGAAGACCAGGTCGTCACCGTTGTCGCCGTTCACGTCGTCGGCGCCGTCCTCGGCGTGGATCTCGTCGTCGCCCCAGCCGCCGCTGATGGCGTCCGCCCCCAGGCCGCCGGTGATCGTGTCGTCGTCGTCACCGCCCCGGATCGTGTCGTTGCCCTCGCCGCCTTCGAGGAGGTCGTTGCCCGACCCGCCGTCGATGAGGTCGGAGGCGTCGCCGCCGTCGATGGTGTCGGTCCCGCTGTGGCCGTCGATCTCGTCGACGCCGTCGCCGCCGTCGATCTCGTCGGAGCCCTCGCCGCCTTCGAGGGTGTCGTCGCCCAGGCCGCCGTCGAGCTCGTCGTCGCCGTCACCGCCATCCAGGGTGTCGTCGCCGTCCTCGCCGTCGATGTCGTCGTCGCCGTCGTCGCCGTCGATGCTGTCGGCCCCGGGGCCGCCGCGCAGCTCGTCGGAGTCCTCCCCACCGATGATGACGTCGTGGCCGTCGCCGCCGTCGATGTCGTCGTGGCCGTCGTCGCCGTTCAGGGAGTCGGAGTCCTCGTCACCGTCGATGTCGTCGTCGCCCTCGCCTCCGGCGATGGTGTCGAAGCCCCGTCCGCCGCTGATCTCGTCGTCGCCCTCGTCGCCCAGGATCGAGTCGGAGTCCTCGTCGCCGTCGAGGTCGTCGTCGCCGGGGCCGCCCTCGATGGTGTCGAACCCGGCGCCGCCTTCGATGGTGTCGTCGCCCTCGGCGCCCGAGAGGCTGTCGATACCCGGCCCACCCACGAGGCGGTCATGCCCGTCGCCGCCGGTCAGGGTGTCGCCGTCGTCGCCACCGTCGAGGTCGTCGTCGCCCTCCTCGCCGTCGAGGCCGTCGAATCCGTCGCCTCCGTCGAGGTCGTCGTCGCCGTCGCCGCCCTTGATCGAGTCGTGCCCGTCACCGCCGTCGACCTCGTCGTCGCCGTCGCCGGCCCGCACGGTGTCCGAGCTGGTACCGGCGTCGATGTCGTCGCCGCCGCCCAGACCCTCGATGAAGTCGTCGCCGGCCAGGGCGTCGATGCAGTTGGGGCCGTCGTCGCCGGTCAGGGAGTCGCTGAACTCGCTGCCGGTGATGCACTCGATCCCCTCGACGGAGAAGGCGCCGTCGGCGGTGCCGGCGAGGAGGTTGACGGTGACGCCGAAGGGCGTCTGCTCGTAGGTGAGGGTGTCCGTCCCCAGGCCGCCGATGACCGCCGGGTCGAGGTCGGAGAAGTCGCCGGTGCCGAAGCCGCCGCCCACGCCGATGATGTCGTCCCCGGGCCCGCCGTCGATGTCGAGCAGGTCGGCGATGGGCGGGTTGAGGCAGGTCACGACGCCGGCGATCGGGATGCAGTCGAAGCCCACGTCGACGTCATCGTCGCCGTTCAGGTTGATGCCCTCACTGCCGGCGATGATGATGTCCGGCCCGGCCGAGCCCACGATGCGCAGCAGGTCACTCCCGTCGAAGGAGAAGCCGAGCTCGACGTCGATCTTGATCTCGGGGATGTCGCCGGGCGCGGAGGCGGGGTTGGGGCCGGGGGCGAAGGGCCCGCCCGAGAGGTCGATGGTGAAGCCCTCCGACTCGTCCACGAGCGTGCTGGTGACGGTGATGACGTCGACGTTGTGGACGGTGGCCTCGGGGGGACAGGGCACGCCGTCGACGAGGAAGTTGTCGCCCGAGCGGACCAGCACCGAATCGGTGTTGGGCGGCACTTCGATCGTGAGCTCGGGGGGCATGGTGAAGAAGCAGGCGGCCTGGGCGAGCGCCGGCGAGGCGCCGAAGACGAGGCCGGAGAGGGCCGGGGCGACCAACATGGCCACCAGCGCGAGCCGCCGTCGAGACCGCGTCAGCCGTCGCGAGAGCGCGCCACGCCGCCGAAACGACGCATGGCGCGACTGCGGGACGACGACATCCATCGGAGCGGTCTCCTTGCCGGGGGGAGGTGCTCAGGTGTCGTTCGCCACTCCACGGGGGAGTCCCTGCGATGCGACGCCGGGGCCGGCACATATGCCGAACTTGGGCCGCCGCCTTGCCCCGGGTTGCCCGACTCGGGAAATTCCCGGGAACTATTCCGGTGGGCAGGCGGACTTCTTTAGCGTCGCCTAACGACAACGTAGGGTGACGCAACGGGGCCGATCGCTGAGAAGGGGAACCGATGGGAAAGAAACTCAATCTTTCCAAGGAAACGATGCGCATCCTCGACGACGATGCGCTGACCGAAGTCGTCGGCGGTGAACACGTCGCCTCCCACGGCCGGCGCTGCGGAGGGTCCGCCACCAGCCGGTCCCTGGTCCGCACCGGACCGGCCCAGTGCGGCGCCCGTCGCTCCGGGGGCCGGCGGTCAGGTGGTGCCCCGCCGCGGTCGCCGAGGCCGCGATAACCCGAACCTCCCCCCGCAGGGAGAAGGCGAGGCAGTTCCAGCCGGCGAACGGTGATCGCGGGCGCGCCCTGGCGGCCGCCGAGGCGATCGCCTCCTCGATCGCCGAGCGAAGCCCGGACGGGGGGGACCCCTCACTCTGTAGTGGCGACGCCGGTCTGGCGCTGCTCTTCGCCTTTCGCGCCGCGGCCCTGGGCGACCCGGATTCGTGGGCCCGGGCCCACCACCATCTGGATCGGGCCATCGACGCCGTGGCCACCCGGGCCCTGCTGCCGTCCCTCTGGACCGGCTTTCCCGGGGTCGCCTGGGTGGCCGACCTCGTCGGTTGCTCAGCCGGGCCACGCCGGGAGCCGGAACCCGAAGCTGAAGACGGCAACACCGAGGTCGACGCCACGCTGGCGCTGATGCTGGCCCGGCCCCGGCTGTGGCCCGCCGCCCACGACCTCGTCAGCGGGGCCACCGGGATCGGCGTCTACGCCCTCGATCGGGATGGCCGCCCGGACGCCACGACCTGCCTCCGGTTGATCCTCGACCGGCTCGAGGACGCCGCCCACCACGACGGCGACGGGACGTACTGGGTGACGCCCGACTCTGGAGCCGGTGCCGGAGTCGAGCCGGGCGCGGCCCACGGTGTGGCCGGGCCGGTCGCCCTGCTCGGGAATCTCGCCGCCCGCAGCCTGGAACCGGACCGCACCCGCTGGCTCCTGGACGGGGCGGTGGGCTGGCTGCTGGCCCATGCCGGCGACTGTTCCGAGCCCGCGGAGCCCGGCGGGGCGGGCTGGTGCCGGGGCCTTCCCGGCATCGCCGCCGCCCTGCTCGTGGCCGGCGCCGGCGCCGGGGTCGAACGCTGGATCGACGAGGCGGTCCGTCTCGCCCGCGCCGCGGCTGGTACACCCGGAGCAGAGGAGGGCGTGGTCGACGCCTCGCTGTGCCACGGCAGCGCCGGGCTCGCTCATCTCTACGGCCGGATGTCCGAGGCGACCGGCGACCGCGACCTGGGCGCCGCCGCCCACCACTGGCTGGGCCGGACGCTGACCTGGTGCGACCGGGCCCGGATCCTGGGGCCCGGCTGGGTGGAAGGGGCGGTGGAACCGCTGGCGGGGCCGTGGACGGGAACCGGCCTGGACCAGGGGGCGGCCGGCGTCGCCCTCGCCCTGCTGGCCGCCGCCGCCTCGATGGAACCGGTCTGGGATCGGATGTTCCTCCTGTCGCTGCCCCCGGAGCTGGACGGCGGGCGGTCATGATCCCCTCCGGCTTCTTCGTCCTGCGCACCCCGTTGCTGCCCTTCGACGAGCTGGCGGCCTGGGGTGAGGATCTGGAGTCGCCCCGGACGCTCACGAGCGGCGATCCCGCCCGGCTGGGCGCGGCGCTGGCCGCCGACCGGGAACGGCTCCGGGCCCGACTGGGCGAGCTCATCTCCCGTCCCGAGGTGCGCCATGCCGTGTCCATTGCCTCCCCCCGGGTGGAAGCCGCCATCGATGCCTGGGCCGCCGATCCCACCGGCCCGGCCGGTACGGGGCTGGAGCCGGTGCTCGTGGCCTACCTCGCCCGGGCCACCAGCCGCCCGACCCCCTTCGGCCTCTTCGCCGGCTGGACGACCGGCACGCTCGGGACCTGCACCAACCTGGGGCTCGGGCCGCGGTCGGGCTACCGGCGCCAGAGCCGCATCGAGATGGACGTCCTGTGGGCCCTGAGCGAGGCGGTGGGATGCGACCCTCGGTTGCGCGACGGCTTCGAATACCGGCCCAACCCCACCCTCTTCGAGGTAAGGGGGCGGCTGCGTTACATCGAGGCCCGCCGGTCGGCGGACCTGGGCCGCTCCCTCCACCACCTGGTGGCCGTCGACCGGAGTCCCTACCTGGTCTCCACGCTGGCCCGGGCGGAGATGGGAGCGACGTTCGACGCCCTGGCGGCGGCGCTGATCGACGAGGACGTCAGCCGGGCCGAGGCCGAGGAGTTCGTGGCCGAGCTCGTCGAGAGCCAGCTGCTGGTGGCGCCCCTCGCCCCTCCCGTCACCGGGGAGGAGGCCGGGCACGCCCTCGTCGCCGACCTCGCCGCCAGCCCGGCGACGGCGGAGACGGCCAAAGGTCTCGACACCGCCCTGACCGCCCTGGCCGCCGTCGACGCCGAGGGCCTGGCCGCGACGCCCGGCGGATACCAGGCCGTGGCCGCCGGCCTCGCCGGCCTCCCCCTCGCCCGGCATGCCCGCCTCGTCCAGGTCGACCTCGTCAAGCCCGCCCCTGAGCTGGCCCTGGACACGCCGGTGGTGGACGAGATCGCCGCCGGAGTCGAGGTACTACGCCGGGTGGCGCCGCCGGCGCCGCCCGATGCCCTGGACCGGTTCGCCGAGGAATTCGCGGCCCGCTACGGGACCCGGGAGGTGCCGCTCCTCGAAGCCCTGGACGAGGAGTCCGGGATCGGGTTCGACCGGTCCAACTCCGCCCGGTCCCAGGCCGAGCCCCTCCTGGCCGGCCTGCCCCTGGGGAGCGAGGCCGGTGGGGAAGGCCGGCGCTGGACGGCGCGCGACGCCGTGCTCCTGGAGCTGATCGACCGGGCCCTCGCCGGCCCGTCGACCGAGGTCGCCCTCGACCCCTCCGACGTCGACCGGCTGAGCACCGCCGATCCCCTGCCCCTGCCCGACGCCTTCCACGTCATGGCGGCGGTGGCGGCCACCTCGCCGTCCGCCGTCGACCGGGGCGAGTTCCGGGTGCGCCTCGACCGGCTGACGGGCCCGTCGGGGGCGACGCTCTTCGGCCGCTTCTGCCCGGCCGACCCGGCCCTGGAGGGCCATGTCCGGAGCCATCTCCGGGCCGAGGAGGCCCGGCGGCCCGGCACCGTCTTCGCCGAGGTGGTCCACCTGCCCGCCGGCCGGACCGGAAACGTCCTGCGCCGCCCGGTGCTGCGCGACTTCGAGATCCCCTGCCTGGGCCGTTCGGGCGCCGCCGAGGAGGCCCAGATCGCCGTCTCCGACCTGGTCGTGTCGGTGGTCGGCGGCCGGGTCGGGCTGCGCTCCCGGCGCCTCGGGCGGGAGGTGGCGCCCCGGCTCACCTCGGCCCACGACCACCGCCAGGGGGGCCTCGGCCTCTACCGCTTCCTGTGTGCCCTGGGCGCCCAGGGGGTGGCCGGCGACCTGGCCTGGGACTGGGGTTGCCTGCGCGACGCCCCCTTCCTGCCCCGTGTGACCCTGGGGCGGCTCGTGCTCGCGCCGGCCCAGTGGAACCTCAACGGCGACGACGTGGACCGCTTCGACGCCCCCGGCACCCCCGCCGGCTTCGCCGCTCTCTCCGCCTGGCGGTCCCGCCGGCACCTCCCCCGCTTCGTGGGCCTGGTGGAGGAGGACCGCGAGCTCACCATCGACCTCGACAACGTTCTCAGCCTGGAGGCGCTGGCCCACCGCCTGCGGAACCGGGACGGCGCCGCTCTGGTCGAGCTCTTCCCCGGGACCGACGACCTGTGCGTCACCGGGCCGGAAGGCCGCTTCGTCCACGAGGTCGTCATCCCTTTCCTCTCGTCGCTGCCGTCGCCGGCGCAAGCGGCCGGGGACAAGCCCGTGGGCCGGCGGACGGAGCCGGCTGCGGTCGCGCGGCGCTTCCCTCCCGGATCCGAGTGGCTCTACGCCAAGCTCTACGCCGGCGAGGCCACCCTCGACCAGGTGCTGCGGGAGCTGGTGGCGCCTCTGGTGCACGACACCGTCCCGGCCGGGGCCGCCGGGCCCTGGTTCTTCGTCCGCTACGCCGACCCCGAATCCCACCTGAGGCTGCGCCTGTGGGGACCGCCCGAGCGGCTCCAGGGCGAGGTGCTACCCGCCCTGACGGCGGCGGCCGCCGTCCTGGTCGGCGACGGGCGCCTGTGGCGGGTGCAGCTCGACACCTACGAGCGCGAGGTGGAGCGCTATGGCGGCGGCGCCGGCATCGAGCTGGCCGAGTCGATCTTCGCCGCCGACAGCGACGCCGCCCTGGCCGTCGTGGCCGCCACCCCCGGCGACGCCGGACTCGACCTGCGCTGGCGGCTGGCCCTGGCCGGCGTCGACCGGCTCCTCGATGATCTCGGGCTCGATCTGGTCGCCCGGCGGGACCTCGTCCGGCGGGAGGCGGAGCGGCTGGCGGCCGAGCTCGAGGCGGGGCCCGACTTCCGAGCCGCCGTGGGGCGCCGGTTCCGCCGGGAGCGGGCCGAGCTGGAGGCCGTGGTCGCCGGCCGGACAGCCCACGCCGGCCTGGCGGCGCTCGACGCCCGGTCGGAACGAATCGCCCCCCTGGCGGCCGAGCTGTCCGCCCGGGAGCGTGGCGGGCGGCTGTCCACGGGCCTCCCCGACATCGCCATGAGCCTGGCCCACATGCACGTCAACCGGGTGCTGCGCTCCGCGCCGCGGGCCGGCGAGCTCGTCCTCCACGAGTTCCTCGACCGGATCTACACGTCCCGGGCCGCCCGGAGGTCCCGCCCGTGACCGGCGGGCCCGACCACTTCCGCCGGGAGGCGCTCGACCACCGGGACCCGGGCGCCGAGGGCGACGACTCCGTCCCGCTGGCCACGCCGTGGCTGCGATGGGTCTCGTGGCTCCTGGTGGTGGCCCTGGCCGCCGGCCTCGCCCTGGCCCTGACCGTCCGGGTGGAGGTCGACGGCGCCGGACGGTCGTCGCGCCTGATCGAGGTCCTCGTCCGTCCCCTCACCGGCGGCGGTGGCGAAGGAGCCCGGGAGGGGCGGTGAGACGCCGGCGCATCCCCCTGGTCAGCCAGCTGTCGCTCGACGACTGCGGGGCCGCCTGCCTGGCCATGGTGCTGGGCTACCACGGCCGCCACGTCCCCCTCTCGGAGCTGCGGGAGATGACGGGCACCACCCGGGACGGCGTCGACGCCCGGGGCGTGGTCCAGGCCGCCCGGCACCACGGCCTGAACGCCCACGGGGTGGCGGCCGACCTCGACGCGCTCGGCGACCTGCCCCCGGGGTCCATCCTCCACTGGGAGTTCCGCCACTTCGTGGTCCTCGAACGGGTACGGGCGGACGGCGTGGACGTCGTCGACCCCGCCCGGGGGCGGCGCCGGGTGCCCATGGAGGCCTTCCGCCGCTCCTACACCGGCGTCGCCATCGTCTGCGAGCCCGGCCCCGGCTTCGCGCCGGCCCGGCGCCGCCGCGCCACGACCTGGCGGTACCTGCGACCCCTGCTCGGGGAGCGCCGGATCCTCGGGGGCGTGGTCGCCACCTCCGTGCTGATCCGGCTGCTGGCCCTCGCCCTCCCCGTCCTCACCGGCGTCGTCGTCGACCGCATCGTCCCCGGGGCCGATCGGCACCTGCTCTGGGTGGTGGGCCTCGCCATGGCCGCAGTCGTGGGCTACCACGTGGTGGCCTCCCTGGTGCGGACCCACCTCGTGCTCCGGCTGCGCACCCTCCTCGACGTCAGCCTCGCCACCGGCTTCGTCGACCACCTGGTCGACCTGCCCTACAGCTTCTTCCTGCGGCGCGCCGCCGGCGACGTGCTCATGCGGCTCCAGAGCATCAGCGGGGTGCGCGACATGCTCACCAGCGCCTCGCTGGCCGCCCTCCTCGACGGCGGATTCGGCCTGCTGTCGCTGGTGGTGCTGGCCGCCATCAGCCCCACCCTGGCGGTGATCGTCCTCGTCCTGGGGGCCGCCCAGGTGGCCGTCTCGCTCCTGTTCCTGCGCCCGGCCCGGGACCTCCTGACCGAGATCCTCGACGCCGAGGCCCGAGCCCAGTCCTGCGCCTACGAGATGCTCTCGGGGATCGAGACCCTGAAGGCGTCGGGGGCCGAGGAGCACCAGGCGACCCGCTGGCGGCGCCTGTTCTTCTCCGAGACCAACCTGTCCGTGGCCCGCGACCGCCTCTACGCCCGGTCCGAGGCCGCCGTGGGCACCCTGCAGGTGGCGTCGCCGCTGGCCGTCCTCCTCTACGGCGCCGTCGGCGTGCTCGACGGCCAACTGTCGCTCGGGACCATGCTGGCCGCCACCATGCTGGCCACCGGCTTCCTCGAGCCGCTGGTGGTCCTGGTGGGCACCGGCCTGGAGCTGACGCTGGTGCGCAGCTACATGGACCGCATCAACGACGTCCTCGACAGCCCCGAGGAGCAGGAGGGGCGTCCCGCCGTCCCGGCCCCGCCGTTGCGGGGCGAGGTACGGCTCGAGAGCGTGACCTTCCGCTACGGCCCGCACGGCCCGGACGTGGTCCGGGACGTGTCCCTGGCCGTCGGCGCCGGGCAGCGGCTCGGCATCGTGGGGCGCTCGGGGGCCGGCAAGTCGACCCTGGCCCAGCTCCTGGTCGGCCTCCATCCCCCGGCGAAAGGCCGCATCCTCTTCGACGGGATCGACCTGGCCACCCTCGACCTGCGGTCGGTGCGGCGCCAGATCGGCATCGTCACCCAGCGGCCGTACCTCTTCGGCTCCTCGGTGCGGGACAACATCGCCTTCGCCTCCCCCGACGTGGGGCTGGCGGCGGTGGTGGAGGCGGCCCGGCTGGCCTGCATCCACGACGACATCGCCGCCCTGCCCCTGGGCTACGACACGCGCCTGAGCGAGGCCGGCGCCTCACTGTCGGGGGGCCAGCAACAGCGGATCGCCCTCGCCCGGGCCATCGTCCACCGGCCCCGGGTCCTGGTGCTGGACGAGGCCACCAGCGACCTCGACACCCTCACCGAGCGGATGGTCCAGGAGAACCTGCGCACCCTGGGGGCCACCACCATCGTCATCTCCCACCGGCTCAGCACCATCGCCGACGCCGACCTCATCCTGGTGATGGAGGACGGCCGGGTGGTGGAGGCCGGGACCCACGACGAGCTGATGGCCCGGAGCGGGACCTACCACCGCCTGGTCGGGACACAGGCCGGGCTCTCATGACGGCGACGGCCGGCGGCGACGGGCCAGCGCCCAGCAGCCCACGCCGAGCCCGCCCAGGACCAGGACGATGCCGCCGGCCACCGGGAGGC
>JBOGFE010000374.1:0-2729 GCA_050741935.1 Acidimicrobiia bacterium
CCCCAGGGCGACCGGCGCCGCTCGCCGCCGGCGGACCTCGATCTTGTCCGCCGTCGTGCGCACATCGAGGCTCGGTTGGGGGGCGCTGGCGGGGCCGTGCACGACGGCGCCGTCGTCAAGGCAGAACACGCTGCCGTGCCAGGGGCAGGTCACCGTGTCCCCGTCCACGCTCCCCTGGTGAAGGGGCCCGCCCAGGTGGGAGCACCGGTCCACCAGGGCGTGGACCGTGCCGCCGTGACGCACCAGCACCACGGCGGTGTCACCGGCATGGGCGAGGACGGGCTCACCCTCCGGGAGATCGGCGGCGTCGGCCAGCGGCGTCCAGTCCTCCGGGAGCTCCTCGAAGGCGGTGCGGTCGACGCCGGCGCCCTTCCCGTAGGCCAGGTGGCCGCCCAGGTACCCGCCGGCGGTCACCGCGGCCGTCCCCATCAGGCCGAGGGCAACTCCGAGCGGGCGCCGGCCCCGCCGGCGGGCGACAACGGAGCCGGCCCACAGGACGAGGGCCAGGTTGTTGGCGGCGGCGTGGACCACCCCGACCCGCCGCTCGGGCGATCCAAGGTCCGACCAGTCCGACCACCCGCTGAGCGCGGTGGGCAGGGCGGTGGCGATGCCGGCGGCGGCCAGGGTGTCGGCCCCCGCCCGGGCCTGGCGCCCGCCGGTCAGGTCGAGGAAGACCGTGGCCGTCCACGCCCCGATGGGCAGGTCGGTGAGAAGCGGGTGAACGGGGTGCCCGAGCCAGGAGCCGCTGAGCACGTCCTTGGCCCGCCCGGCCAGCAGTTGCGAGAGGCGGCCGGCGACCGGCCCGGAGAATCGGTCGAGCACCTCCCACTCCTCGATGCTCTCGGCGATGCGGTGGGGACCGGTTCGCACCATGTTCGCCTCCTCGGCTTCGGTCGCGTCCGTCCCTTGAGAGCTTCCCGATAGGAGGCCGACGCAACCGTCCGTGCCACACCCAGGGGCGGGCTAGGCCGCCGGCTCGAAGACCCACCAGGTGATGGCGATCCGCATGGCATGACCACGCCGATCGCCATCACCTCGAAATTCCGGGCCGCCTCGAGCGAGAGTTGGCCATACTCCCGGGCCATGAACCGCAGGCGACCGCGACCCCGACCCCGGGCCTGGGACGTCGATGCGGCGGTGGCAGCAATCGCCGCCACCCAGTTCGGCGCCATCAGCCGGCGTCAGGCACTCGACGCCGGGCTGACAGCCAACCAGATCGCCTACCGGGTGCATTGCGGTCGCTGGCGGTATCCGATTCCCGGGGTCTACGTGCTCGCCGGGATTCCTGAGTCCCCGGAGCAGAACGCCATGGTTGCGCTCCTGGCCAGTCCCGACGGGAGCGTGCTCTCGCATCTCAGCGCCGCGGCCGTCTACGAACTCGGCTCGCCACCAACCGTCCCCCACCTCATCGTCCCCTGGACCGCCAGCGGCCGCTTCCGCAACGCGGTCGTGCACCGATCCCGACAGCCGCTCGACCCCAGGGACCGGCGCCAGCTCGGCCCCTTCCTGTGCACGTCACCAGCCCGAACCCTGGTCGACTGCGCCGCCCTGGTCGGCTACGAGGCGTTCCGCGAGCTGCTCGACCGGGCGCTGTGCCGCGGTCTGGCCACCGCCGACTCCGTCCGGGCGGCTGCCGGGCGAGCGTCAGAGGCCAAGGGCCGGAAGGGCCAGGTCACCCTGGAACAAGCGCTCGAAGTCTGGGTGCCGGGACCTCGGCCGCACAGCGTCCGGGAGATGGAGATGGTGCGCCTGCTCACGAGCTGGGGACTGCCGATGCCCGAGCGCCAGATGGTGATCCGGGACGAGCGGGGGCGGTTCATCGCCAAGGTGGACCTCGGCTGGCGGCGGGAGCGGATCGCGTTCGAGTACGACGGCGCGGAGTTCCACACCCCCCGGACCGCCGCCGCCGACGCCCGGCGTCAGGGCCGGATCGAAGCGCAGGGGTATCGCGTCATCCGGGTGCGCAAGGAGGACGTTCGCCCGCCGGCCGGTGCGCTGCGCGCCCGTCTGACCGAGCTGTTCACCGCGCATCGGGCCGCCTGAGCTGAGGTGATGGCGATCCACGTGGCGTTGCCACACCGATCGCCATCGCCCGCAGTCAGACCAGGCCCAGAGCGGGGAGCAGGTCGTCGTAGTTGGAGATCACGGCGTCGCCCGAGGGGCCCTGGTCCGGGTCGTCGTCGAAGACGGCGGTGAAACGGACGGCCCGCATGCCGAGCGCCTGGGCGCCGGCCACGTCGGTGCGGCGCCGGTCCCCGACATGGGCGCAGCGGGACGGGTCGGGGGAGCCGAGACCCTCCAGCGCCCGTTCGAAGATGCGTTTGTCGGGTTTGTACACCCCGACCTCGTCGGAGAAGGCCCAGGCGTCGAAGTACCCGAGGACCCGGTGGTGCTCCAGATGGCGGCGCAATTCGGACGAAGGGGTGAAACCGACGTCGCACACGATGGCCAGCGTCAGGCCCGCCTGGCGGAGCGACTCCAGCGCCTCGGCCACACCGTCGACCAGCAAGAGGTCGGCGCCCCCGACCCGGGAGACGGAGGCGAAGGCGTCGAAGAGCTGCTCGCGCACACCGTTGCCCAGGCCGTAGCGCCGGTGGACGGCGTCGGCGATGCTGCGGGCGGCGTGGCGCCCGGTGTACTGACTGTTGGCCTCCCAGCTGGTTACATATTCCAGCCAGGCGGCGTCGTAGGCAGCTGCAAGCACGACGCCGGCGTCCCCCACGCCGGCA
>JBOGFE010000375.1:0-4436 GCA_050741935.1 Acidimicrobiia bacterium
TAGAGTGTTGCTGTGACCTTGCCTGCCGGGCCAACCCGATGACCGATCGCTTCCTGCGGGCGTGCCGCCGGGAGCCGGTCGACCGCACCCCGGTGTGGTTCATGCGCCAGGCCGGTCGCTACCTGCCGGAGTACCAGGAGGTGCGGGCCGGCCACTCCATCCTCGAGGTGGCCAAGACTCCCGAGCTCGCCACCCGGGTCACCCTCCAGCCGGTGGAGCGCTTCGACGTCGACGCCGCCATCATCTTCGCCGACATCCTGCTGCCCCTCGAGCCCATGGGCGTGTCCCTCGAGTTCACCGCCGGCGAGGGCCCGGTGATCCACAACCCGGTGCGCAGCGGCACCGACGTCAAGGCCCTGCGTCCGCTGGCCCCGGGGGCCCTCGACTTCGTGTGCGAGGCGATCCGCCAGACCCGGGCGGCGCTGGCCGGGCGGGTCCCGCTCATCGGCTTCGCCGGGGCGCCCTTCACCCTGGCCAGCTACCTGATCGAGGGCGGCGGGTCCCGCAACTACGAAGAGACCAAGCGCCTGATGTGGACCGAGCCCGAGGCCTGGCACGCCCTCATGACCCTGCTGGCCGACGCGGTCTCCGGCTTCCTGGCTGAGCAGGTGGCGGCCGGTGCCCAGGCCGTCCAGCTCTTCGACTCGTGGGTGGGCGCGCTCTCACCCCGGGACTACGAGATGCACGTGATGCCCTCCACCCGCCGCGTGTTCAACCGGCTCCTCGGCGCCGGGGTCCCGACCATCCACTTCGGAACGGGTACGGCCACCCTCCTGCCCCTCATGGCCCGGATCCCCTGCGACGTGATCGGCCTCGATTGGCGGGTGCCCCTCGACGTGGGCTGGGACGCGGTGAAGCAGGGCGGCTTCTCCGTCCAGGGCAACCTCGACCCCGTCGCCCTCTTCGCCCCGCCGGCCGAGCTCGAACGCCAGGTCCTCGACGTCCTCGACCGGGCGGGCGGGCGCCCGGGCCACATCTTCAACCTCGGCCACGGCATCCTCCCCGGCACCCCGCCCGAGTCGGTGGCATTCGTGACCGATCTCGTCCACGAGCGAACTGTGCGCCGCTGACGCTGTCCAGCAGCACTTGCTGCGCACGGTTCGTCAGTCAGTCAGGGCGTGGAGCTGCCATTCCCCCTCGATGCCTTTGAGTTGGTGGCGCCCCAGGTCGTGGAAGCGCAGCCCGGATCCGGCAACGAGGTCCTTGACCAAGCTGGACACCGCGATCTCGCCCGGCCCGGCGGTGCCCATCACCCGGGCGGCGACGTGCACGGCGATGCCAGTGACGTCATCACGACTCACCTCGCATTCGCCGGTGTGGACCCCGGCCCGGACCTGGAGCCCGAGGTGACGGACGGCGTCCCGTATTCCCCGGGCACACTGCAGCGCCCGGGCGGGAGAGTCGAAGGTGGCCAGGAACCCGTCGCCGGTGGTCTTGACCTCCTTGCCCTTCCAGGTCTCCAGTTGCCGGCGCACCGCGTCGTGGTGCCCGGCCAGGAGCTCGGCCCAGGCAGCGTCGCCCAGCTCCTCGGCCCGGCGGGTGGAATCCACCAGGTCCGTGAACATCACCGTGGCGAGCAGCCGCTCGGCGGCGGGAGTGGCGCCGGGGCGCGGGCGGCGTTTGATGAAGAGCGCCGTCACCCTCGCCACGGCCGCCACCGTGCCGTCGGCGTCGAGGAGCTCGCCGCTCGACACGAGCAGGGCAAGGCCGTCGTTCGCCACCACTGCCCTCGCCACCAGTTCGCGCCCGTCCGTCGCCACCGGCTTGAGGAAGCTCGTGTTGAACTCGAGGATCCCGACCCGATGCTCGGCCGGGCACATGGTGGCCACGGCCCCGGTCGTGACCGCATGGGCGGCGAAGGCCAGGACGCCGTAAGACATCGTGGACGGTGAGATGTCCCGGAGCCAGTCGGTCGCCGTGACCGTCATGGTCCCGCGACCCTCGGCCGCGTCGGTGATTCGCATCCCGAGCAGATCGAAGATGGGGACGGTGGGAAGGTCCCCGGCGAAGAAGTGCTTAAACACGCCGAGCACCTCTCCCTTGTTGAAAGCCCGGGCGAGCACATCGTCGTAGTCGAGATCCCGAAGGTAGGGGTCCGGCGTGGCATAGGCAGGCTCATCGCCGCAGGCGGGCGGGTGCCAGGGGTCGGGCGGAGGCTCGGCGGGCTGGATGAGGAAAGAGCCGGCGGCGTGGGCCACAGCGCGACCCAGCGCGTCTTCCACCAGGACCTCCGTCAGCGTGTAACGGGGGCCGGTGTTCAACACCCGGGCCCGGGCCACGAGGGACCGGGCTTCGATCGTGCACGGCCGCAGATGGTGGATGGACAGCGTCGCGGGTACGACCTCACTGCCCGGCGGTGCCGACGTCAGCGTGGCCTGGGTGAGGGCGCTCTGGAGGAGGATGGTGACGTCCAGGGTGCCGTCGCCCCGGTTCAGCCAGGGGGTGGCGGGCGTGGTGAGCGTGGCACTGCCGGCACCGAGCTGGGTTGTAGCCGTTCCCGTCAGCCGGGACAAGGGCGGGGCGGGGACCTCCAGCCGCAGCATGGCCCGGGCCCGGTCCATACCGGCCAGAGAGAGGAAGCTCCGGTCGGGCACCGCCCCCCTGACGGGCTCGTTCCAGATCATGGGGCATGATCGCGCCCGTGGAGGTCGCCGTGCTGCTGATGGCCCTGGGGGGGCCGGACTCGCTCGACGCCGTCGAGCCCTACCTGCTCGACCTGCGGGGCGGGCGGCCCACCTCGGCCGAGCTGGTGGAGGAGATCCGGGAGCGCTACGCCGCCACCGGCGGGCGCTCGCCGGTGCTCGACATCACCCGGGATCTGGGCCGGCGGCTGGAGGCGGTCCGGCCGGTCGAGGTGTTCGTGGGTCTGCGCCACTGGCGGCCCCGCATCGCCGACGCCTGGGCCGAGATCGTGGCCGCCGGCCCCGAGCGGGTGGTGGCCATCTGCATGGCCCCGCAGTACTCGGCCATGACCGTGGGGAAGTACTGGGAGAAGCTCGACGAGGCCATCGCCGAGGTGGGCGGAGAAGGAATTCCGGTGCACCGGGTCCGGTCCTGGGCCACCCATCCCGGGCTCGTCGAGGCCTTCGGCCAGGCCGTGGTCGCCGGGCTGGGTGACTGGCCGCGGGACACCCCCGTCGTGTTCACCGCCCACTCGCTCCCGGAGCGGATCGTGGCCGAGGGCGACCCCTACCCGGACGAGGCGGCCGCCACGGTGGCGGCGGTGACGGCCCGGGTCGGCCTGACCGTCGCCCGCTTCGCCTTCCAGAGCCAGGGGCGCTCGCCCGAGCCGTGGCTCGGCCCTGAGGTCGAGACCGTCCTGGCCGACCTGGCCGCCGAAGGGCACCGCCGCGTCCTGGTGGCTCCCATCGGGTTCCTGTCCGACCACGTCGAGATCACCTACGACATCGACATCGAGTTCACGGCCGTGGCGGAGAAGCTGGGGATGGAGCTGCGCCGCACCCCGATGCTCAACGCCGGTGACGCCCTCGTCGCCACGCTGGCCGCCCTGGTGGACGAGTTGCTGCCGTGAGCCCCCGGGTGGCGGTGGTGGGGGGCGGCATCGCCGGCCTCGCGGCCGCCTACGAGCTCAACGAGCGGGGAGCCGAAGTCGTCCTCTTCGAAGCCGGCGACCGCTACGGCGGCAAGATCGCCACCAGCCGCACCGACGACGGTCTGGTCATCGAAGGAGGAGCCGACTCGTTCCTGTCGGCCAAGCCCGGCGGCCTCGCCCTCTGCGATCGGCTGGGCATCGCGTCCCGGCTCATCAACAGCCGACCCGAGGACCGCCGGACCTTCGTGTGGTCCCGGGGCCGGCTGCGGACCCTCCCCGAGGGGCTGGTGCTCGGCTCGCCCGTCCGGGCCGGCGCCCTGTTGCGCTCCGGGCTCCTGTCCCCGGCCGGCGCCGCCCGCATGGCCCTCGACGTGGTCATCCCACCCCGGCGGGACGGGGTCGAGGAGTCGATCGGCCAGTTCTTCACCCGCCGCCTGGGGCGGGAGGCCTACGACCGGGTGGTGGAGCCGCTGCTGGCCGGGATCCACGCCGGCGACGCCGCCGCGCTCAGCCTCCCGGCCCTGTTTCCCCGGTTCGCCGACATGGAGCGCGAGCACGGTGGCCTGGTCCGGGCGGCCCTGGCCGCCCGGCGCAACGGCGAAAGCCCCGGGCCGGCCGACTCGGGACACACCCCCTTCGTCAGCTTCGTTGGCGGGATGGGGGAGCTGACCGAAGCGTTGGTGGCCATCATGACGTCCACCGGGGTGAAGCTGCGGGGCGGGGCCCGGGTGGTGGCGCTGACCCCGGAAGGCAGCAGCTGGCGCCTCGGCCTCGAAGACGGGGGCACGCTCGAATCCGATGCCGTGATCCTGGCTACGCCCGCCTTCGTCACCGCCGGCCTGGTCCGGGCCCTCTCGCCCCCCGCCGCCGCCCTGCTCGAATC
>JBOGFE010000376.1:0-3608 GCA_050741935.1 Acidimicrobiia bacterium
CCCGGAGCCTGCTCCGGGAGGGTGACGTGAAGACGGGAGAACCCTGGTCGAGGCGGGACTTCCTGCGCCTGACGGCAGGAGCGGCGGCGGCGACCGTGGCGGCATGCGGGTCGGGGTCGGAGAAGGAACCGGGCGCGGCCGAGAAGGCCGGGGCCCGTCCCGGTGGGGGCAAACGCACGCTGCGGATCCTGCAGTGGACCCACACCGTGCCTGCGTATGACCAGTGGTTCGACCACGACTACACCCAACGCTGGGGAGCGGAGCACGACGTCACCGTCACGGTCGACCACGTCTCCATCGGGGAGCTCACCCCCCGCGCCGCCACCGAGATCTCCGCCGGGCGGGGCCACGACCTCTTCGGGTTCCTGGCCCCGCCCTCGGCCTTCGAGGACGAGGTCATCGACCACCGGGAGATCGTGGAACAGGTCGCAGCCGAGCTGGGGCCACTGGCGCCCCTCGCCGAGCGGAACGTCCTGAATCCGAAGACGAAACGGTACGTGGGCTTCCCAGAGTTCTGGAGTCCCTTCCCGGTCACCTACCGCACCGATATATGGGATTCCGTGGGGTTGAGATCGGGCCCCGACACCTGGGAGGACGTACGCCGGGCGGCCCCGGCCCTGAAGGCCGGCGGACACCCCCTCGGCTTCGCCTTCTCAGCCGACGTCGATGCCAACTGGTCACTGATGAGCCTGATGCATGCCTACGGGGCGTCCATCCAGAACGAGGACGGTGCCGTCGTCATCGACCGCCCGGCGACCGTGGAGGCGCTGAAGGTGGCGGCCGACATCTACCGGGCCGGGATGACCGAGGACGTCTTCACCTGGGATGCCCTGGCCAACAACCGCTTCATGGCCAGCGGGACCGGATCGATGACCCTCAATCCCGTCTCCGCCCTCCGGGCGGTCGAAAAACAGGACCCCGAACTGGCCGACAAGCTCGGCCTGGCTCCGGTGCCGGCCGGCCCGGCGGCTCGGTTCGGCGTCCACTCCGTCGCCAGCGTCTACGTGGTCTGGCGCTTTGCCGAGAACCAGGAGTTGGCCAAGCAGTTCCTCGTCGACCTGGCCGTCGGCTACCGGGAAGCATTCGTGAAGAGCGAGTACTTCAACCTTCCTGCCTTCCCCGGGAGCGTTCGGGACGTCGACGAGTTGGTGGGAAGCAATGCCGCCGGCGCCGGGCTGGGCAAGTACGCCGTCCTGGCCGGTGCCACCTCATGGTCCACCAACATCGGCCATCCCGGTTTCACCAACGCCGCCGTCGACGAGGTCTTCACGCAGTTCATCGTGCCCCGGATGTTCGCCGCCGTGGCCAAGGGTGAGACGAGCGCCGAGGACTCGGCCCGCGCCGCCCAGGCCGAAATCGAGCGGATCTTCGGGAAGTGGAGGGACCTCGGGAAGCTTTGACGGCGCCGCTCCAGGTGCCATTGTGTGGCTGGAGAGTTTGCGGGGGAGGGGCGTCTCGATGGCCAGGATTCTGCTCGTAGAAGACAACGAGATGAATCGGGACATGCTTTCCCGGCGCCTGGAACGGCGGGGCTACGAGGTCATCGTGGCGATGGACGGTGAGGAGGGGGTGGCCCGGGCCAAAGCCGAGGCGCCCGACCTGGTGCTCATGGACATGAGCCTGCCCGTCCTCGACGGCTGGGAGGCGACCCGCCAGCTCAAGGCCGCCCCGGAGACGAAGTCGATCCCCATCGTCGCCCTCACCGCCCACGCCATGGCCGGCGACCGGGAGAAGGCCCTGGAGGCGGGCTGTGACGACTTCGACACCAAGCCGATCGACCTGCCCCGCCTCCTGGGCAAGATCGAAGGCCTCCTCGGAGCCGGTCCGTGAACGAAGCCGTCCGCCACCTGCGCCACGAGCTCCTCAACCAGGTCAACCACATCCTCGGCTACGCCGAGCTGCTCCTGGAGGAGACGGAGGACGTCGGTGCGGACGGTCCGCTCGTCCCCGGGCTCGGTCAGATCCGCAATGCCGGCCGGGAGGTCACGGCCGCGGTCAACCGGGTGCTCGACCCCGCCGGCGACGGCTACGACCGGGACGAGCTGAAGGCGGTCCTCTTCGCCCCCCTCGGTCAGGTCGCCGAACTGGCCACCGAGCTGGGACGAGCCGGAGGCGACGAGGCGGTCCGGGTGCTCGACCGGATCGCCGAAGCCGCCCGCCGCGCCCTTCAGCTCGCCGCCGACGGTGACCAGGCCGCCCTTCCGACCGTCCCCCAGCGCCTGCCGTCCCGCCCGGCGGCGACGCCCGGAGTCGACACCGACGAGGCCGCGTCCGGACGCGGTCTCGTGCTCGTCGTCGACGACGACGACGCCAACCGGGACGTCCTGGCCCGCCGGCTCGGCCGGCTCGGCTACGCCGTGCGGGAGGCGGAGAACGGGCGGGTGGCCCTCGAGGTGATGGCCGGCGAGCCCGTCGACCTCGTCCTCCTCGACCTCAACATGCCCGAGGTCGACGGCTACGGCGTCCTGGAGCGGCGGCACGCCGACCCTGCCCTGCGGGACATCCCGACGATCATGATCTCGGCCTCGGCCGACATCGACAGCGTGGTGCGCTGCATCGAGATGGGGGCCGAGGACCACCTGGGCAAGCCCTTCGACCCCGTCCTGCTCGAGGCCCGGGTGGGGGCCTGCCTGGAGAAGAAGCGGCTCCGGGACCAGGAGCGGGAGCTGCTCGCCACCGTGTCCCGCCAGGCCGAGGCCCTGGCCGGGTGGAACGAGACGCTCGAGGCCCGCGTGGCCGAGCAGGTCGAGGAGCTCGAGCGCCTGGCCCGGCTCCGGCGCTTCCTCTCCCCCCAGCTGGCCGACGTGATCGCCAAGGGCGACGACGACGTGCTGCAGACCCACCGGCGCGACATCGCCGTCCTCTTCGTGGACCTGTCCGGCTTCACCGCCTTTTCCGAGATCTCCGAACCCGAAGACGTGATGGCCGTCCTGACCGAGTTCCACGAGGACCTCGGGCAACTGATCGACGAGTTCGAGGCCACCGTGGGCTTCTTCGCCGGCGACGGGCTCATGGTGTTCTGGAACGACCCGGTGCCCTGTTCCGACCCGGCCGAGCGGGCCGTGCGCATGGCCGTCGCCCTGCGGGAGCGGGTGGCGGCGCGCACCCGGGCGTGGCGCAAGCGGGGCCACGACCTGGGCTTCGCCATCGGTGTCTCCCTCGGCTACGCCACCCTGGGGGAGATCGGCTTCGAGGGCCGCTTCGACTACGGCGTCATCGGCAGCGTGGTCAACCTGGCCGCCCGGCTCTGCGACCATGCCGAGCGGGGCCAGATCCTGGTCAGTCAGAGGGTCCAGCTGGCGGTGGAGGAGGTCGCCGAGCTGGAGGAGCTCGGCCTCGTCACCCTCAAGGGGTTCCACGCCCCCGTCCCCGCCTTCGCCGTGACCGCCCTGCGGGAGCCCGGATGAGCAGGCGGTGGCGCCCGGGGCGCACGCGGACGATCGCCACCCGGCTCCTGGCCTGGTTCCTGCTCATGGCTTCGCTGCCGCTCATCGTCGTGCTGTTGCTCTCGTCCAAGAACCGGGAGTCGGACCTGCGCCACGACGGGGTGAAGGTGGTGGTGGCCACCGCGGGGTCGAAGGCCGACCGGATCGAGGCCTATGCCACCG
>JBOGFE010000377.1:0-9727 GCA_050741935.1 Acidimicrobiia bacterium
CCTGCGCTACGTGCTCCCGGGCGTCTCCCGGCCGCTGCCCCCCGTCCCCGCCGGGGCCACCGCCGCCGTCGAGGGCATGACCCCCGTGGTCGTGCCCAACGACCAGTTCTACCGGATCGACACCCGCCTTCTCGGCCCGCCCCGGATCGACGCCGACGGCTGGCGGCTGCGCTTCACGGGCATGGTCGAGCGGCCCTTCGAGCTGAGCTACGAGGAGCTGCTCGCCCTGCCCATGGTCGAGGAGTACGTGACCCTGTCGTGCGTCTCCAACGAGGTGGGTGGCGACCTGGTCGGCAACGCCTCCTGGCGGGGCGTGCCGCTGGCCACCCTGTTGGAGCGGGCCGGCGTGAACGCGGGCGCCGATCAGATCGTGGGCCGGTCGGTGGACGGCTTCACCGTCGGGTTCCCCACCGGCCACGCCACCGACGGCCGCCACGCCCTGGTGGCGGTGGGCATGAACGGCGAGCTCCTCCCGGCCGAGCACGGCTTCCCCGCCCGCCTCGTGGTGGCCGGGCTGTACGGCTACACCTCGGCCACCAAGTGGCTGGAGGAGGTCGAGCTCACCACCTGGGATGGCTTCGACGCCTACTGGATCCCCCGGGGCTGGTCCAAGTTCGCCCCCGTCAAGGTGCAGTCCCGCATCGACGCCATCCGGCCCAACCCCGTCGTGGCCGGCCCGGTCGTCGTGGCCGGCGTCGCCTGGGCCCCCCACCGGGGCATCACCAACGTCGAGGTGAAGGTCGACGAGGAACCGTGGCTCCCCGCCGACCTGGCCGAGGAGCTGAGCCCGAGCGCCTGGCGCCAGTGGCTCTTCCGCTGGGCGGCCACGCCCGGCCCCCATCGTCTCCGCGTGCGGGCCACGGCCGGCGACGGGGAGATCCAGACCGCCGACTTCGCCTCGCCCGCACCGGACGGGGCCACCGGTCACCACAGCATCCGCATCCAAGTCGAGGAGGCCTGACCCCATGGAGTTGGACGAGAAGACCGAGGAGCTGTGCGCCCAGAGCCGGTGGGATTTCTCCGACCTCCAGGCGGTGTACATCAACTGCACCCTGAAGCGCTCGCCGGGGCTGTCGCACACCCAGGGTCTGGCCGACCGGTCGATCGCCATCCTGCACAAGTTGGGTGTGAAGGTGGAGACCATCCGGGCCGCCGACCACGAGATCCCGGTGGGGGTCTACCCCGACATGACCGAGCACGGCTGGCCGGCCGACGAGTGGCCGGACATCTTCCCCCGGGTCATGGCGGCCGACATCCTGGTGCTGTGCACCCCCATCTGGCTGGGGGAGAAGTCCTCGGTGTGCACCAAGATCATCGAGCGGCTCTACGGCAACTCGGCCCAGCTCAACGACGAGGGCCAGTACGCCTACTACGGCCGGGTCGGCGGCTGCCTCGTCACCGGCAACGAGGACGGCGTGAAGCACTGCGCCATGAACGTCCTCTACTCCCTCCAGCACCTGGGCTACACCATCCCGCCCCAGGCCGACGCCGGCTGGATCGGCGAGGCCGGGCCGGGGCCGTCCTACCTCGATCCCGGCTCGGGTGGGCCCGAGAACGACTTCACCAACCGGAACACCACCTTCATGACCTGGAACCTGCTGCACCTGGCCCGGATGTTCAAGGACGCCGGCGGCATCCCGGCCCACGGCAACCAGCGCTCCAAGTGGGATGCCGGCTGCCGCTTCGAGTTCGCCAACCCCGAACACCGATAGTCCGGCGGCTTCGCCGCCCCGCCTGGGGCCCCAACCCCAGGCTCCTCCGGAGTGCGGGGCCCCTGCCCCACACCCGGCCGTGCCCCCGGAGGGGTTCCGTCAGCCCTCCTGCCAGCGGCGGTAGAGGGCGACCAGCTCGTCCAGGGTCTCGGGGGCGAGCGACTCGGGCTCGACCCGGCCCAGGGCGGCGATGGTGACCCGCATCTGCTCGAAGTACTCGTGGCAGTGGGGGCACTCGGCCACGTGGGCTTCGAAGCGGGCCCGGTCCTTGGGGAAGAGGGCATCCTCGAGGTAGTCGGTGACGAGGTCGACGGCCTCCTGGCAGACCAGGTCCCGGCGGCGGAAGAGGGTGGGGGACACGGCTCAGCCCTTCCCCAACTCGGCTTCGAGCAAGCCGCGGAGCTTGGAGCGGCCCCGGTGGAGCAGGACCCGCTGGTTGCCCTCGGTGATGCCGAGCAGTCCGCACACCTCGGCGGCGGGGAGGCCCTCGAAGTCACGCAGGACCAGCACCTGGCGCTGGGCCTCGGGCAGCCCGGCCAGGTGGGCACCGAGGCGCTCCACCGTCTCCCGGGCCACGATCCGATCTTCGGCGTCGTCGGTCCAGGGGACCGGCGGATCCACCCACTGGCCGCCGGGACCGAAGCGTTCCGGGGGCACCGCCGGCCCCGCCTCGATGTCGACGGAGATGTGACGCCGTTCCCGCACGCCGGCGGAACGGGCCCGGTTGACCAGGATGCGGAAGAGCCACGTCTTGAGCGACGAGCGGCCTTCGAACCGGTGGATCCCCCGGACCACTCCGAGCCATGTCTCCTGGACGACCTCTTCGGCCACCGCCCCGCTGGGCACGAAGGTGGAGGCGAGCCGCAACAGGGGCGTGTGGTAGCGCTCCACGAGGGTCACGAACGCGCCCTCGTCGCCGGCCCGTAACCGGGCCACCAGCTCGGTGTCATCCTCCACGCTGTGTGAGCGTAGGGCGGGCCGGGGGGAGCCGACGGGATCATGCGTCCCCGGCCGGCTCCAGGCTCAGCGCGCAGGAGTTGATGCAGTACCGCTGGCCGCCGGCGTCCCGCGGCCCGTCGTCGAAGACGTGGCCCAGGTGACCCCCGCAGCGCCGGCAGAGCACCTCGGTGCGGGCCATCCCGAAGCTGCGGTCCCGGTGCAGCTCCACCGCCTCGGCCACCGCCGGCTCGGTGAAGCTCGGCCACCCCGTCCCCGACTCGAACTTGGCGTCCGAGGAGAACAGGGCGGCGCCGCAGCCGGCGCAGTGGTACATGCCGTCGTCGTGGCAGTCGACGTACTCACCCGAGAAGGGCCGCTCCGTGGCCGCCTTGCGGAGCACCTTGTACTGCTCGGGCGTGAGCTGGGCCCGCCACTCGGACTCGGTCTTCTGCACCTCGGCTTCCATTGCGGACCTCCAGGTCTGGGGCGACGCTCGTTCTGAAGTGCAGTCCCGGTTCGGGCCCGTCGCGTTTCATCCGGGGGTACGGGGGACTGCCAACGGCGCGCCGGAAGCGGGGGCCGGCAGGCGACGACCGGAGGAGCGAAGGAGGCCTACGGCTTGTAGCCCGGCCGGAGGAAGGCGGAGCCTTCGTCGGGCAGGTACAGGCGGTCGCGCTCGTCGGGCTCCTCGTCGCGATGCCCGACAGTCTGGCGGCGCCCGAGCAGGAACGCGGCCACGAGCATGGCGGTGAAGCCGGCGAGGCTGATGGCCAGCACGATCGACGAGATGGCGAAGCCGAAGTGGTTCGACACCGCGATCTGCATCCCCTCGTGGCGGGCGACGGCCAGGAGGGCGGCGCCACCGAGGACGCACGTCAGCGACAGGGCCAGGTACGGGGGGTGGGGGAGGGTTCGCCGGGGAGGGGGGTCTCCGGCGTGGAACTGGGCTGCGAGCTCTGCGAAGGCCAGTTCCTCATCTGCTGAGAGGGCCATGGTGTGAGGCTGCCCTAACACGCCTGACATGAGCCTGAATGCGACCGACGCGGAGCGTGACTGGTTCCAACGGGTCGTGATGATTGATCCCATCGGGCCATGGCGGAGACCGGCGTCGGTGCCCATCCTGGAAGGGCGCCCCCAGCCCCGACCGAGGAGGTCTTGCGTGGCCGTCACGTTCATCATGGAGATCCCCGGCGCCACCGCCGAGGAGTACGAAGCCGTCATGGAGAAGATCGGCCTCGCCGGTCCGAACCCCGTACTCCCCGAGGGTGGCCTGTTCCACTGCGCCTACGCCATCGAGACGGGCTGGCGCGTCATCGACGTATGGGAGTCGGAGGAGGCCTTCGGCCGGTTCTTCGCCGAACGACTGGGAGATGCCCTGCAGGCGGCCGAGATCGAGGGATTCGAACCCCCCCGCTTCTACCCGGTGTACAACCTGCTCGTGGCGTAGCCGGCACGGCTCGGATGCGAGCGGCGCCCGGCCTGGTCGGGTGCCGCTCAGGCCGTGTCCACGGGGAGCGGCGCCGCCGCGGGCTGCGGCCGCAACAAGCCGAGGGCGATGGGGGGGAAGGCCACCACCGAGAGCAGGCCGGCGGCGATGAGGCCCGCGGCCGTGGCCGCCGAGAACTCGCCCAGCAGCAACCCGATCTGGCTGGCGGTGACGATGAAGGGCAGCGAGGTGGCCTGGAGGAGAGCGGCCGCCAGCGCCTGGCGCCGGCCGATGCCGCCGGGTGACCCGGACCTGGTCGCGTAGAGCAGGGCCGGGACGCCCCGGGCCAGCAGGAGGGCGGCCAGGAACACGGGGACCCGGGCCAGAGCGGACGGTCGGTCGAGGAGGGCGTCGAGGTCGAATCGCAGCCCGCTCGACACGAAGAAGACCGGCACCAGGAAGCCGTAGCCGATGGACTCCAGCTTCAGGCGGAAGTGGGGATGGGTGGCGGTGTCCCGGTCGACCAGGCCGAGGATCGCCCCGGCCAGGAAGGCGCCGAGGATGGCCTCCAGGCCGAGATGCTCGGCCAGGACCACGAAGGTCACCAGGATGAGGACGGCGATGCGCACCCGGATCTCGGCGGTGGTGTCCTGCAGGCGGGTCAGGAGGGCGTCGAAGCCCATCGACATCCCGGCCCGGGACAGCGCCAGGGTGGCGGCCAGGGCGAAGAGGGCGAAGCCGGCGATGAACACCAACTTGGTGGCCGTGCCCGTCGACGACTGGGAGAAGAACACGGTGAGGAGGAGGATGGCGGCGAAGTCGGCGATGGAGGCGGCGGTGATGGTGAGCTGGCCGACCTCGCCGTCCGCCTGGCGGGCGTCCTTCAGGACGGGGACGACGAGTCCGAGCGACGTGGCCGACAGGGTGATGGCCAGGAGCAATGGGCTGTCGACCCAGCCCACCCCCGAAAAGACGAGACCGACGGCGATCCCGATGGCGATGGTGATGACGTAGCCGAGGGCGGTCACCCGCAACCGCGGGCCGCGCAGGCCGGTCACGTCGATCTCCAGGCCGGCCAGGAAGAGGAGGAAGGCCAGCCCGATGAGGGCCAGGACCTGGATGGGCAGGTCGAGCTCGACCCAGCCCAGCCCCGAGGGCCCCACCACGATCCCGGCGACGATCTCGAGGACCACGGCCGGGATCCGCAACGCCGGCGCAAGGTTGACCAGGAGGGGAGCGCTGACGGCGATGACGGCCACCGCCAGCAGGCCGTTGAAGGAGATGTCGGGCACGGCGACCGTTCAGGGCTCGGAGTCGGGGGCGGCGCGCCGCCGGCGCATGAAGTCGAGTGTCGCCGCCCGCTGGTCGGGGGCGTCGACCAACTCGCTGAAGGGCAGGATGGCGCCTCGGAAGCTGGTGGCGTTCCACAGGCCGGGGTCGTCGCGGTCGAGGTTCCAGGGGAGGACGTAGACGTAGGGCTCCGGGACGGCGGCGTCTCCCGGCGACACCCCGAAGGTGACCCGGCGGGCCTCGGGGAGGCAGTCGAAGGCGGCGTCGAAGTGCTCCGGCCAGAGCTGGATCCGGCCGGTGTCGGTGGACTCCGGGTCGGCCCGCAGCTCCTCCAGTACCGACCAGGCGAAGCCGTACCACTCGCCCAGGAACCCGGCCGCGGCCGGGTCGACGGCCAGCTTCTCGTCGGGGTCGCCGACCGGCGGCACGTCGAACCCCTCGGCCCAGGCCACGTCGGGCGGGCCGCCGAGGACCATGGCGGCGGCCTCGGCCAGGGTGGTGATGCCGGCCTCGGCGCCCCGGTGCACCAGGCGGTCGCCCGCCACCCGGACCTGCTCTCCCGCCCCGAAGAACGGCGTTCCGAAGCCCCCGCGGGTGAACCGCAGGCCGATCTTGGTGTTGACCTGCCGGCGGGCCGGAGAGATCACGTACACGGCCAGGCGGTGCAGGGCCAGGCGGGTGTCGGCCAGGCCCGCCGGCGCCGGTGGCAGCCGGTGGTAGGCGCCGAGCCAGCGCTCGGCCGCCCAGGCGCGATGGCCGGCGTGGTCGGATTCCGCCAGCCACTCGTCCCAGCTGAGGGTCACGTCCGGTCCCGAGACCGGGCTCACGACCTGTGAACCGGCGGGGGCAACGGCGACGACGGGATCGTCGGCGAAGAAGTTGCCGTCCTCCACCGCCGGCGGCGACGGTTCGAGGACCCGGGCGAAGTGGTTCGGGCCCAGCACCTGCTGGGCATCGTGGCGGGGATCGAAGACGTCGAATGCGCTCACGCAGTGCAGTCCCCGCCCGTTTGGACCCGTTACGCGGCGTCCCACCGGTTCCCGGGCCGGGAGTGCCTGGGTAGCCTTGAATCCCGTCGTGTCGGGTCCTGAGCTACCGAGCGAGGTCCGGGCGCTCATCGTCCGCCACCTCACCTCCGGGGCGCAGCTGGAGATCCTCCTGCTGCTGCACCGGCACCAGGAACAGTCCTGGTCCGCGGCCGACGTCGGCCGGGAGCTGCGCATCGACGTGGAGCAGGCCGCCTGGGCCCTGTCCCGCCTGAGCGCCGACGGTCTCTTCGCCGGCGACGAGGAGTCCGGCTACCGCTTCGAGCCCCGGCTCCGGCGCAAGGCCACGGCCGTCGACGCCCTGGCCGCCCTGTACCCGACCTACCGGGTGGCCATCATCTCGCTCATCTTCTCCAAGCCCAGTGGGCCGATGCAGGACTTCTCCGACGCCTTCCGGCTGAGAGACGAGGACTGACATGGCCGAGGTCGTCTACCTGCTGTGCGCCACCACCAGCGTGGCCTGCGCCGTCCTGCTCCTGCGGGGCTACGCCCGCCGGGGGACCCGGCTCCTGCTGTGGAGCGGCCTGTGCTTCGTGGGCCTGGCCCTGAACAACATCTTCCTGGTCATCGACCTGATGGCCATCCCCGACACCGACTACTCCACCTGGCGCCTGGTCCCCGCCGCCGCCGGCATCCTGCTCCTCCTCTACGGCCTGGTCTGGGAGGCGGAATGAGACAGCTCCTGTCCGGGGTCATCGCCTGCGGGTCGTTCGTGGCCGCCCTCCACTTCTTCAAGTCCTGGCGCCGGTCGGGCGACCGGCTGCTGGCCCTCTTCGCCGCCGCCTTCGCCCTCTTCGCCGCCAACGGCGTGGCCCTCGGTCTCACCCATCCCGAAGCGGAGGTGCGGGTGTACCTCTACGCCGTCCGGCTGATCGGCTTCCTGCTCATCCTGGTGGCCATCATCGACAAGAACCGCGTCCGCCACGACTGACGGCGGCGGCGCCGGCGGCGCCGGCGAGGGCGGCGAGGGCCGAGGCCACCAGCACGGCGAGGGTGGCCGTCTCCCGCGGGGCGGGGTCGTCGAAGGCGAGACCGGCGACGAAGAGCGACACCGTGAACCCGATGCCGGCCAGGGTGGCGACGGGCACCAGCTGAGGCCAGGTCACGTCCTCGGGCAGCCGGCCGAGTCGGAGGCGGACGGCGACCCAGGCACCGGCGGTGACCCCCAGCGTCTTGCCCCCCACGAGGCCGGCCACGATTCCCAGCCCCACCGGTGACGAGAGCGCATCCCCCAGGGCCCCGGCGCCGAGGGTGACCCCGGCGTTGGCCAGGGCGAACACCGGTACCACCCCGAAGCTGGTCCAGGGGTGGAGCCGGCCTTCCAGCCGTTCCGCCGGCGAGGCCCGCCCGGGGTGGGAGGGCCGGGCGGGCGTCAGCAGGCCGAGGGCCACGCCGGCCAGCGTCAGCCACGACCAGGACGGCCCGCCGCTGTAGAAGACGGCGATGACCAGAATGGCTCCGATGTCGTCGGCGATGGCCAGGGTGAGCAGGAACAGCTTGAGCGGGCTGGGGATCCGGTCGCCCAGCAGGGAGGCCACGCCCAGGGCGAAGGCGATGTCGGTGGCCATCGGGATCCCCCACCCGGCCGATCCGGGGCCGCCGGCGTTGAAGCCGCCGTAGATGGCGGCCGGCACCACCATCCCGCCCACGGCGGCGAGCACCGGCAGGCCCACCGCCCGCGGATCGCGCAGCTCGCCCACCACCAGCTCGCGCTTGATCTCCAGCCCGACGACGAAGAAGAAGGCGACCATCAGCCCGTCGTTGACGACCGCCCTCGCGCCGCCTTCCCAGAAGGCGTGATAGCCGGCCTGCCACGGCGAGTTGGCCCAGGCCAGGGCCAGGCCGGTGGCGAAGAGGAGGGCGATCCCGCCGGCCGACTCCAACTCCATGAACCGCCGGAGCGCCTGGCTGAACGAGCGTCCCCCGGCGGGCAGGTTGTCGGCCATCAAGGTGCTCCAAGGGGACGCGGCGACACAGGTGCCGACCAGCCTTCCCGGCTCACCCCGCCCGCCAGGATAGGCGGGGCGAAATTTTCGTGTGCCGCCCCGGAGCGTACGGCCATACTCCGAACTCGTGGCCAGAGACCGAACCGCTGATCAGCTCGCCGACGAGCTCGCCGCCCAGCAACACGGCGCCATCAGCCGCCGCCAGGCCCTGAAGGTGGAGCTCACTCCTCATCAGGTCGCCCACCGCCTCGCTTCCGGGCGCTGGCTTCACGCCACCCGCGGAGTCTTCGTGGTGGCGGCCGTGCCCGGGACGTGGCAGCAGTCGCTGATGGTCGCATGCCTGTCCGGCCATCCCGGCACCTGCGCCTCCCACCTGAGCGCCGCCGCCCTGCTCGGGTTGGTCCGTGCCGCTGCCGGTCGCGCCGCTCAAGCTCCCGGCCGCAAGGGACTTCCCCTGATCGAAGAGGCTCTCGAGGTGTGGTCCACCGGCCGGCGCCCCGACAGCCCGCCGGAGATGAAGCTCTTTCGCCTCATGGTCGAGTGGGGCTTCCCGGGCCCACAGCGCCAGCACCCCGTCTTTGACACCGTCGGACAGTTCGTGGGCCGGGGTGACGTCGCCGTGCCGGCTTGGAGGCTGATCCTCGAGTACGACGGGCAGGAGTTCCACGGCCCCCGTAGCAAGGCCGCCGACGCCGCCCGTCAGTCACGCCTCGAAGCCCTGGGCTGGACCGTGCTGCGGGTCACCAAGAACGATCTCCGCCGGCCCGGCCGCCTGCGGGCCCGGCTCCAGACTCTGGCCGCCGCCCGCACCGCGGCCTGAGGCGCGTGCACTTTCGACGCTCTGACCGTCAGAACTGCACACACCTCTTGTAACGGCGCCTCAGCGGCGAAGACTGGTGGGCATGACCGGACGGATCGAGAGTGTCTTCATCGCCGGCTCCGGCGGGCAGCCCATGCGGCGGGTCGAGGAGGTGCTCGCCGTGGCGGGGCGGGGGTTGGAGGGGGACCGCTACGCCGCCCGCGCGGGGTATTGGACCGACGTCGACGAGTGCCAGGTCACGCTCATCCAGGCCGAGGATCTGGACGGCATCGTGGCCGGCGGGGGACCAGCAGTGGCCGACGGCCAGCACCGGCGCAACCTCGTCACCCGGGGCGTGGACCTGCGGGGTCTTGCCGGTGGGCGGTTCCGGGTGGGGGACGCGGTGCTGCAGTACGACCGGCCGCGCCCGCCCTGCCGCTACATCGAGGGTCTCACCGAGCCGGGGATGACCCGGGCGCTGGCCGCCCGTCGGGGCGGGATCTGCGCCCGGGTGGTGGAGTCCGGCCTCATCCGGGTGGGGGACACCATCGAGCTCCTCGACCAGGAGT
>JBOGFE010000378.1:0-2572 GCA_050741935.1 Acidimicrobiia bacterium
GGCCCGGCCACCCTGGCCGACGCGGCGCGCTGGCGGATCGTCGCCGTCCGCCTCCTCGGCGCCGACGCCCGCCTGGACTGCGAACCCGACCCGGGCGGGCCCTGATGTTCACCGGGTTGGTCGAGGAGCTGGGCCGGGTGCGGGCCGTCATCCCCAACGCCACCGGCGCCCGCCTGGAGATCGAGTCCGCCACCGTCCTCGATGACGCCACCCTTGGAGCTTCCATCGCCGTCAACGGCTGCTGTCTCACCGTGGTCGCCTTCGACCCCGACGACGGCTGGTGGGCCGCCGACGCGGTCGAGGAGACCCTGTCCCGCACCTGCCTCGGCGCCCTCGGGCCCGGCGACCCGGTCAACCTGGAGCGCCCCGTCCGCCTCTCCGACCGCCTCGGCGGCCATCTCGTCCAGGGCCACGTCGACGGGGTGGGCCGCATCCGGGAGCGGACCCCCCTGCCCGACGGCTCCACCCGGGTCGGGATCGAGGCGCCCGACCATCTCCTGCGCTACGTGGTGGAGAAGGGATCCATCGCCGTGGACGGGGTCAGTCTGACGGTGGCGGGCACCGATGCCGCCGGCTTCGACTTCGCTCTCATTCCCCACACGGCTACCGTGACCACGTTGGGTGCCAAGGGGCCGGGAGCCCCCGTCAATCTGGAGGTCGACCTGGTGGCGAAGTACATCGAGCGGCTGGCTCTGGGGGCGTCGGGGCCTCCCCCGGGGACCGGGAGCTGACCCATGCCCTTCGCGCCTGTCGAGGATGCCATCGCCGCCGTCGCCCGGGGTGAGTTCGTCCTCGTCGTCGACGATGCCGACCGGGAGAACGAGGGCGACCTCATCATCGCCGCCGACAAGATCACGCCCGAAGCCATCGCCTTCATGGTCCGCCACACCAGCGGCGTCATCTGCATGCCGGTCGTGGGCACCCGCCTCGACGACCTGCGCATCCCCCTCATGGTGGCGGACAACACCGAGTCCCAGCGCACCGCCTTCACCGTGTCGGTCGACGCCAAGCGGGACACCACCACCGGTATCTCGGCCGCCGACCGGGCCACCACCATCCAGGCGCTGATCGACCCGACGTCGGGGCCGGAGGACTTCAACCGGCCCGGCCACATCTTCCCCCTCCGCTACCGGGAGGGCGGGGTGCTCAAACGGGCCGGCCACACCGAGGCGGCCGTCGACCTGGCCCGCCTGGCCGGCCTCTACCCGGCCGGCGTCCTCTCCGAGATCGTCCGGGACGACGGCTCGGGCGAGATGGCCCGCCTGCCCGACCTCGAGACCTTCGCCGCCGAGCACGGCCTGGTCATGCTCTCCATCGCCGACCTGGTGCGCTACCGCCGGCAGCGGGAGAAGCTCATCCGCCGCGTCTCCGAGGCCCGCATCCCCACCGAGTTCGGCGACTTCACCGCCTACGCCTACCAGTCGATCCTCGACGGCACCGAGCACCTCGCCATCGTCTTCGGCGACGTGGCCGGCCAGCCCAACGTGCTGGTGCGGGTCCACTCCGAGTGCCTGACGGGTGACGTGTTCGAGTCCCTGCGCTGCGACTGCGGTCCCCAGCTCAAGCTGGCCCAGGAGCGCATCGCCGCCGAGGGCCGGGGCTGCATCGTCTACCTCCGGGGCCACGAAGGCCGGGGCATCGGCATCGGCCACAAGCTGCGCGCCTACCAGCTCCAGGAGCAGGGCCGCGACACGGTGGAGGCCAACCTGGAACTGGGGTTCCCGCCCGACTCCCGGGAGTACGGCATCGGGGCCCAGATCCTCGTCGACCTGGGCATCACGACCATGCGGCTCATGACCAACAACCCGGCCAAGTATGGCGGCCTCGGGGGCTACAACCTCGAGATCGTGGAGCGGGTCCCGCTCATGTCCGTCCCCAACTCCGAGAACCACCGCTATCTGAGGGCCAAGGCCGAGAAGATGGGCCACCTGCTGGACCTCGACGAGGTCAAACAGGACTAGCAGACTAGAAACGGCCGGGCGTGGGGCAGGGGCCCCCACGCACCGGATGAGCCTGGGTGCAGGGGCCCAGGCGGGAAGGAGAACATTGCCTACCTACGAGGGTCGACTCGACGCCACCGGGCTGCGCATCGCCCTGGTGGCCAGCCGGTTCAACGAGACGATCACCCGCCAGCTGCTCGACGGGGCCGTCTCCTGCCTGCGCCGCCACGGCGCCGACGACGCCGGCATCACCGTGGCCTGGGTGCCGGGCGCCTTCGAGCTGCCCCTGGCCGCCTCGCGCCTGGCCGCCTCGGGCGAGTTCGACGCGGTCGTGTGCCTCGGCGCCGTCATCCGGGGCGCCACCGCCCACTTCGAGTACGTGTCCTCCCAGGCGGCGGCGGGAACGAACCGCGCCTCCCTCGACACCGGGGTCCCCGTCATCTTCGGCGTGCTCACCACCGACACCATCGAGCAGGCCATCGAGCGCTCGGGCACCAAGGCCGGCAACAAGGGCTTCGACTCGGCCCTGGCCGCCATCGAGATGGCCGACCTGCTGCGCCAGCTGCCCAAAGGCCAGGAGTAACCCTTGCTGCGACTCGCTCTGCCCAAGGGCTCCCTCGAACGCGCCACCT
>JBOGFE010000379.1:0-11065 GCA_050741935.1 Acidimicrobiia bacterium
GCCTCGTCCCCGCCCTGCGCCCGGACCCGGACCCGGCGGGCCCCGGTGCCGGAGAGGGTCATCTCCGCCGTGGGGCCCTGGTAGACGACGGACCCCGAGGCGAGGACGATCAGGCGGTCGCACAGGAGGCGGGCCTCGGGCAGGGTGTGGGTCGAGAGCACCACCACGTGGTCGGCGGCGTAGTCGGAGAGGACGGCCCGGATGTCGAGCAGGTTGAGGGGGTCGAGGCCGGCGGTGGGCTCGTCGAGGATGACCACCGCCGGGTCGCCGAGCAGGGCCTGGACCAGGCCGACCCGCTGGCGGTACCCCTTGGAGAGGTTCCCGATGATCCGGCTGCGTACGCCGTCGAGCCCGGCCCGGCTGAGAGCCAGCTCCACCGCCTCGGTGCCCTCCGAACGGTCGATCCCCTTGGCCGCGGCCACGTAGGCCAGGTAGGGGGCCGTCCGCATCTCGGCCGGGAACGACACCCGCTCGGGCATGTAGCCGATGGTGCGGCGGACCACCCGGGGATGGCGCTCGCTGTCGATCCCGTCGATGGTGATGCGGCCCCGGTCCCAGCTCTGGATGCCGGCGACACAGCGCATGAGGGTGCTCTTGCCGGCGCCGTTGGGCCAGAGAAGCCCGACGAGGCCGTTGTCGAGGCTGAAGCTGACACCGGCCAGGGCCCGGCGTTTGCCGTAGGTCTTGTCCAGGGCATCGACCACGACGCGCCCCGGTCGAGCCGCCGGCCCCTCGGCGGCGGCCTCCTGACGGGCTCTGCCGGGTCCGGGCCCCCGGAGGCGGCTTCCGGCAGCTCGGAGCGCCGACGGGGTCGGTGTCATGGTGGGTCGGTGCCGGCGGATTACCGGCGCCGGCTCGAGGTGTCGACGCCGCTCTGGGCCAGTTCGTTCAGGTAGTCGGCGATCTGCTCGACGGCGTCGGCCGTCCACTTGAGCTGGACCTGGAGGTCCTGCACCTGGGTGGCGAGCTCGTCGACGGTGGTGGTCTCCGCCGCCGCGGGCTTGATCGCACTGAACAGGGCGACACCGCCGATGACGGACAGGGCGACGCCCAGGAGCCCGCCGCTGGCCACGTAAGGAATCTGGGCGGCGATGTTCTGGATGTCCTTGATCTGCGCCCAGGTCACGATCAGTGCCACCAGCCCGATGACGATCAGTCCGAGGCCGAGGACTGCCTGTCGGGGCAGCCCACGGCGCGGCTCGGCAGCCTCGTCGGCGCCGATCATCTGGCCGTAGTCGATGCCCTGCATGGCTTCGGCGTTTGCAGCCATCTCGTTCTCCTTCAGTGCGTCGCTGTCGCTTGAGCCGATCCGAACAACACCAGCGTCACGCCTTCAACCGGCTGGCAACGGTCATTCCACCCACCCAGACCAGCGCTCCCACCATGACGAGGATCCCGCCCAGCAGGCCGTTGGCCGTGTTCTTGGCCGCTCGGGCCGTATCCGCCGCTGCCAGCTGTAGGGCTTCGCTGCGGCCGGCCGGAGCCGCCGTCACCCCGAGTCCCGTATCCGTGCTCGGGAGGGCCGCTTCCGTCCCCGCGCCGGTGAGGTCGCCCGCACCGAGGTCATCCGCCCCGAACCCGGAGGACCCACCACCAAAGCTCGAGGCGGTGTCGTCGAACCCGAAGCCGTCCGTGGGCGGCTCGAAGGCGGGCGAGTTGGCCGTCATCAACGAGGAGGGGTCAGGGGCCGTGAACGCCGGCTCTGTCCCCAGGCCCGAGCCGCCCGGACCGGCGGGCGGGACGGCGTCATCGAGCGACGGCGGGTCGAGCTGGAACTCCTCCAGAGCGTTGAGGATGGCGTAGACGGTGGCGTAACCGAGGCGGACGCCCATGGTGTTGCCGCCCTTGCCCTCCTGGGCCGTGTTGTTGTGGCGGATCTCGAGGGCCGGGCCGGTCACCGTCACCCCGCCGTCGCTCTCCTCCTCCACGATGGGGGCGACGAGGCGGAGGTAGTCGGACACCGCCTCCTTCTGGAGCGTCGCCCCGGCCTTGGCCACTTCGGCGTTGAACTGGTCGATGAGGTCCCGGGCCACGACCTGCTGGCCGGCCAGCACCAGGCCGTTGCCGCCCAGGTTGACCACCGGCTGGCCGTCAGCCTCGATACCGGCGATCGTCATCGAATACGTGATGAGGGGATCACCCTCGAGGGGCATCTCGAGCTTGAGGTAGGTCTCGAGGTTGTGGAGCCGTAGCGGACCGGCGGCCACACCCTGCACCCGGGAGACGGCGGTGTCGGTGAGCATCGCATCCCCGTCGAAGATGGAGTGGGTGTGGGCGTAGCCCCCGTCGACCAGGACCGTCCCGTCCTCCGAACCGACCCCGGAGACGGCCACGCTGGCGCACTCCGTCCGGCTGGGGTTGTTGGTGGCGGCGTGGGGCCCGGGCCTCCCGAAGGGGGCGATCTCCTCCGAGGTCTCCTCGTCCAGCGCGGGCGGGTTGTTGGTCCGGGCCATGGTGTTGTTCTTGTATTGCCCGGTGGTCTGGAGCACGCCTTCCTCGATCACCTCGTCGGGGTAGTAGAGGGCAGCGAAGCACTCCGAGCGCCCCGGGGAGGCGTCGAGCCAGGAGCGGGCGAACGGAACCGTCGGCTTCAGCTCGCCCGGGATCCCGAAGAAGGGCGAGATCGGTCGGGCGTCGGAGTAGCTCTGCCAGTTCCGCCGGGAGGCCAGCTCATGGAAGGCAGCTTCCTCGTCAACGGCTCCGGCCGGCTCGTCGGCCGGCTCACTCGAGGCCGGGATCGTCCCCACCCCCACGGTCATGAGCACCAGGCCGGCCACCGAGACGCCCCGTAGCCAGCGCCCCCGAGGTGTCATCCGCGTCTGCATCTACCCCACCCCCTTGGCGGTCGTCGCCAGGATCTCTTCACTCATGTAGGTGCCTTCCATGTGCTCCTCGGCGGCGGAGATGGGCCCGGAGAACACGATCCGGCCCTTCTCCAGCACCTCGCCCCGGTCGGCCTTGCCCACCAGGCGGGAGGCGAACTGGTCGACCACGATGAGACCCAGGCCCCGGTCGCAGAGCTGGCGGAGGGTGCCCAGCAGCTCCATGACGACCAGGGGGGCCAGGCCCATGGACAGCTCGTCGACCATCAGCAGACGGGGCCGGGACATGAGGGCCCGGCTGATGGCCAGCATCTGCTGCTCGCCACCGGAGAGCGACCCGGCCCGCTGGTCCTTGCGCTCGTCGAGCCGGGGGAAGATCGAGTAGACGGCCTCCATCTGCTCGGCCAGCACCTTGTTGTCCTGGCCGAAGGAGCCGGCCAGCAGGTTCTCCCGCACCGTCAGGTTCTTGAACACGCGGCGGCCCTCCGGGCACAGGCTGATGCCGGAGGCGAAGCGGGCGTGGGTCGGCTCGTGGCTCACCTTCCGGCCCCGGAACACGATCCCGCCCTTCCGCACCGGGAGCTGGCCGAGGATCGTCTTGAGCAGGGTCGACTTGCCCGCCCCGTTGGGCCCGAGCACGCCCACCATCTCCCCCGGCTCCACCCGCAGGTTGATGCCGAAGAGGACGGGCAGGCGGCCGTAGCCCGTGGAGACGTTGTGGAGCTCAAGCATGGTGTTCGTCCTCCCCCAGATACGACGCCCGCACCTTGGGGTCGTTGGCGACCTCGGCGGGCGTGCCGGAAGCGATCAGAGTGCCCTGGTCGAGCACGTAGATCGGATTGCTGTTCTCCATGACGGCCTGGACGTAGTGCTCGATGAGCAGGACAGCCAGGCCCAGGTCGACCTGCATCCGCTTCACCAGGGCGACGAGCTCCTTGGCCTCGTGGGCGTCGACCCCGGCCGTGGGCTCGTCGAGGAGGAGCAGCCGGGGACCGCTCATCAGGCTGCGGCCGATCTCGATGCGGCGCTGGGCGGCGAAGTCGAGGGAGCGGGCCATGACCCCCGAGACGGGCTCGAGGTCGAGGAGGCGGGCCACGGCCCGGGCGGCCAGGCGGGCGGCCTGCTCGTCGTTGTAGTTCTTCCGGCTCCGGAAGGTGGCCGCGAACAGCCCGCCCCGGATGAGCTGGTATGCGCCGGAGAGCAGGTTGTCGAACGTGGTCAGGTTCAGGTCGATGTGGTTGGCCTGGAACGTGCGGCTCATCCCCAGCTTGGCCCGGTCCCAGGGCTGGCGGCGGGTGACGTCCTGGCCGAAGAGGACGATCTCGCCGGTGTCAGGGGTGGTGAAGCCGTTGAGCACGTTGAACAGCGTCGACTTGCCCGCCCCGTTGGGCCCGATCAGGCCGACGAAGCTGTGGGCCGGCACCTCGATGAAGGGCACCTCCCGGAGGGCCCGGATCCCGCCGAAGGCCTTGCTGATGTCCCGGCCCACCAGCGGGACGCCGTCGTAGCTCTGCTCGGGGATGAACTTGGAGAACGCCTCGAGGGCGGCCTCCTGACCTTCGGCGAGCTCGAACGTCGGGTTGGACGTGACGGCGGCCATGGCCCGCTACCCCCTCGTCTCGAGCTGGCCCCGGGGACGGGGTCGCAGCGTGATTCCGGGGCCACGACTCAGTGCCGCCCCGAGTCCGTTGCCGGTGACGGCGACCACAGCCTCACCGTCGGTCATGGCGCCCACTCCAACCGGGGTCGGTGACCGGCGCGGCTGCGAAAGCCGGCGCGCCGGGCCGGCGGGCACCGTGTCGATGACGACGGGCTCGACGCCGGCCTCGCTGGGCAGCACGACCGTCCTGCCCCGCTGGACCTCGGCCAGCGTCTGGTTCTCCCTCCGCTCCCGGAGCCGGTCGAGCACGGCGCCGCCGATGCCCCGGGCTCCGATGTAGGTGCCGGTCAGGAGGCCGAGGCCGCCGACGATGTTGGGCGACATCCGCAGATGCATCTCCTCCAGACCCGCCGGGAGCAGGGTGAAGGCGAAGGCCACCAGGATGACCGAGATCAGCGACTCCGACCCCGCCGTCACCGGCACGGCCAGGAGGAACAGGGAGGCGAAAGACAGGTACTGGAGCAGGGTCGGCGGGGAGCGGTAGAGCGGGGCGGTCATGGCCCCGGCCAGCCCCAGCAGGGCGCCGCAGATGGCGAAGGCCAGGATCTTGTAGCGCCACGGCGAGATCCCCACCGCCGCCGCCGCCTCCTTGTTGGTCCGCACCAGCAGCATGGCCCGGCCGTGGCGGGACTGGCGGAACAGGGTGAGCAGGACGACGACCAGGGCGAGCACGCCTGCGCACAGCCAGTAGAAGGCCCGGTCGGAGTCGAAGTGCAGGCCCAGGAAGGACGGCCGGCTCAGGTACACGCCTTCCGAGCCGCCGGTCAGCTTGGCCACCGAGAAGACCGTGCGCTCGATGGTGACCTGCAGGCCGAGGGTGAGGACCATGACGTAGATGCCGGACAGCTTGGCGGTGGCCAGGGCGGCGAAGGCGTGGAGGAGGGTGGCCACCAGGACCCCGGCTCCCAACCCGACCAGGAACGGCAGGTTGAGGCCGTCGCCCCGCACCATGTAACCGGTGAGGTACACCGAGGTCCCCACCAGGGCGGCGGAGGCCAGCGACACCTCGCCGATCCAGCCCACCACCACCATCAGGCCGAGGGCGGCGATGGCCAGGAGGCAGGCCGCCGCCCCCAGGAAGACCCAGAACTTCGGAGCCTTCAGCACCCAGCCGAAAGCGACGACCAGGAAGGCGGCGTAGCCCCAGAGCGGGATGTTGGGCGACAGGACGCTCGAGTAGCGGCGCAGCATGATCAGACCTCCCCGAGGCTCATGACGCCGCCCCGGCGGCGGGCCAGGAGCACGATCCCGCCGAAGAGGAGCGCCATCAGGATCACTTCCCGGAGTCCCGAGGAGACGGGCCCGAAGACGCTTCCGCCGACCACGCTCTCCACCAGGCCGAAGATCAGGGAGCCGACCAGGGCCAGGGGCAGGCTGTCGAAGCCGCCGAGCACGGCGGCGGCCAGCGAGCGCATGAGGACGAACAACACGGCCAGCTCGGTGAGCGTGCTCATGGGCACGATCAGGGCGCCGGCCAGACCGGCCAGGGCGCCGGAGAAGCACCACACCCCGATGGCCACCTTCCGCACCGGGATGCCCACGATCTCGCCGGCTTCGACGTCGTCGGCGATGGCCCGGATGTAGACGCCGAGGCGGGTCTTGGACAGGACCAGGGTGAGGACGGCGGTGAGGACCGCCAGCAAGGCGACGCACACCACCTGGTGGCGGGTCACGTTCATCGAGAAGATGCGGTAGTGGCCCTCACCGAAGGGGCTCGGCACCCGCTCGAAGACACCCCGCCACACGGTGCCGGCGAGGCCCGCCACCAGCAGCATGGCCCCCAGCGAGAAGGTGGTCACCGTGACCCGGGGCCAGGCCGCCATGCGCCCCATGACCACCGTGCCGAAGATGAACCCACCCAGCGCCCCGAAGACGATCACGATGGCCAGCGACGGCAGCTTGGGCCACCCCAGGACGTTGAAGGCGCTGGCCGAGGTGGCGGCCAGGTACCAGTACAGGTAGGCCGAGATGCTGGCCACACCTCCGTGGACGAAGGCCACCGAGCGGCTCATCCGGAAGGTGAGGACCAGGGCGATGGACAGCAGCGCGTAGAGCGAGCTGATCGCGATCCCGTTGACGATCGCCGGAGCGAGGATATTGGAGTTGAATTCGAGCGCGAAGAGCATCGCTATCCGTCCCATCATCCGTGCCAGCTTCGGTGAGGGGGAGAGCGGTCAGACCGCTCTCCCCCGAACAGCTATCTAGCCCTCATCGCAGACGTACGACTTGCGAGGCTCGGGAATGAACACCTTGTAGCTACCGGTGTCCGAGCTGTTGAACTTCATCATGTATTCGCACCGCATGGTGTCGTGATTACCAGGAGCCCAGAGCACGGATTGTCCGAGCCCGGGTCCGAAGTCCCAGCGTCTACTCTCCAGCGCCCGCATGATGGTGTCCCGGGTCAGGTTCGGCCCGGCCGCCTTGGCCGCGTCGGCCGTGGTCTTCACGCCCACGTAGCCACTCTGGGTCTGGTGGTGGTGCATCTTCTTCATCTGCGGGGCGTACTTGTCCATGATCGCCTGGTACTCGTCACCGGCTCCCCACAGCTTGTAGCTGGTGATGGAGTACATACCCTGCGTGGCCCAGTCCCCGATCAGCCGGCCGACCTGCTCGCCGATCAGGTGGTTCCCGCTGATCCCCAGCTTGGGCCAGTAGCCCTGCTGGGAGGAGTCCACGATGAACTTGATCATCGGGGGCGGCCAGGAGAAGTGGATGATGTGGTCCGGGTTGGCGGCCCGCATGGAGAAGACGTTCGAGCTCTCGTCGGGCGTGTCGATCTCCTGTGGGATCTCCCGCACCACTTCGATGCCGGCCGGGTCGAGGATCTGGTGCAGCGCCTCCTTGGCCAGCTGCTGCTCGGGCGTGTTCAGGTAGAGGATGCCGACGGTCTTGGGCTTGACGATGTCGCGCACCCAGGTGGCGTCGGCCCGGGCCTCGGTGACGGTGGACAGGTGGACGGGGAACATCCACGGGTCCTTCCACTCACTGGTGTAGAAGCCCCAGCTCCCGAGCCACGGAATCTTGTCCCGCTCCAGGTCGCCGTGGACCTCACCGGTCCCCCAGGTGACCGAGGTGATGAACGAGAAGATCTTCGACTCGTCGACCAGCTTCCGGTAGCACGAGCGGAAGCGGGTGACGTCGCCGGAGTCGTCGCAGTCGGCGATGATCATCTTGCGGCCGAAGATGCCGCCGGCATCGTTGACGGCCCGCATGGTGGCGAACACCGCCGTCGTCACCGGCTGGGAGATCAGGTTGCCGAGCGGGGTGTTGTTCCCCGAGATCGACCCGAACTTGATGGAGTCGGCGGTGACGCCCACGTCGGTGGCGCCGCCGTTGCCGGCGTCCGGCGCCGGGGCACCGGTGATCGGGGCGGCGTCGCCGCCACCCTCGGTCGGGGTGTTGCTGGCGGCCTGCGCGGGGCCGCCGGTGGGCGTCCCCGTGACGGCGGCCGGGTCGCCCTTGGCGGCGGTCTTGGCCCCGCCCACCGCGGCGGGAGCCGGACCACCGCTCGGCGTGGCCGCGGCCGGTGCCGACACCCCGGAGGCGGGGTCGGCGGCGGGTGTGGCCGTCTCGGTGGGGGCGGCGGCATCGGTGGCGGCACCGGGCGCCACATCGGTCCCGGCGGCGGTGCCTGTGGCCACTTCGTGCGGCTGGCTCCCACCGCAGGCTGCGCCCACCAACGCCACGGAGGCGATGACGGCCGCCGACAACAGGCGCCGGGTTGGCCCTCGGTCCCCGGTCCTTGTCAGGAGTTCTCGCCGGCTCCCCCTTGCAGGTACGACTCGTGCGCGGGCTTTTCGCCCCCCAGGAAGTCGAGCACGGCGGGGCCCTCGCAGGTAAGGACACCGGGGGCCAACTTTGTCCCCTTCGGGCAAATCGCCCATCTCCGGCATTTGTCCTGATCAGGGGCACACTGCACACTGGCGGGGAACGCAGCCGGAGGGACGGAACGCTGGGCTCATTGCGCGATCACGCTGACATCCGGGACAGCCGGGTGGCCGCCGAGCGGTCCGTCTCGTGGATCCGACTGGCCATCGCCTCCTCGATGGCGGTCATCGTCGCCTTGCAGGGGCAGGACGACACGCCCTACCCCCGGACGGCCTGGATGGTCCTCGGCGCCGCCCTGGCCTACTCCCTGCTCGCCTTCCTGAAGACAACGCGCGACGCCAGCAAGGGCGTCTCCAAGCTGTGGACGGCCTGGATCCTCTCGCTGCTCTCGGGGCTCTTCGTGGTCGCCGCCGCCGCCGTGACCGGGGCATCGGCCAGCCCGCTGCTCCCGGTGGCCATCACCGTGATCATCTCCACCGCCATCCGCTTCGATCTGGCCCGTTCCCTGGCCGTGGCCGCGGGGATGGCCGCCGGGCTGTCCGCCGCCATCCTGTGGGTGCCCCAGCCCGTCGTCCCCTGGGCCGAGCGGGTGCGGGAGGCGGCCTGGTGGTCGTGGCTGATGATCGCCGTGGCCCTGCTGGTGGGGGTCCTCTCCCAGGCCGCCGACCTGGCCCGCCAGGCCCGGGCCAAGGCCGAGGCGGATGCCGAGGCGGAGCACAGCCGCCTGGAGCAGGAGCACAGCCTCCGGCTCCAGCTCGAAGCCATGGACGCCGCCCGCCGGGACTTCCTGACCGCCCTGGCCCACGACTTCCGCACCCCGGTCGCCTCCATCGCCGCCCTGTCGACGGCGCTGGCCCGCCGGGCCGTCGACCTCGACTCCGGGGAGCGGGCCGAGATGGCCGAGCTCATCGAGGGCCATGCCCGCCACCTCGGGGACATGCTCTCGGAGGTCCGGGAGCTGGCCGTGAGCGAGTCGCTGGCCGGCGACCGCCGGGTCGAGCTGTCCGATGTCTACATGCCGGACCTGATCCGGGCCTCGGCCGCGGCCGCCGGCCTGGCCCCCGAGCGGCTCGTCACCGAGATCGAACCGGGAGTGACCCTGCTGCGCACCGACAGCGAGAAGACGCTGCGGATCCTGGCCAACCTGCTCCAGAACGCGGCCAAGCACTCGCCCACCGACCAGCCGGTGGAGGTGCGCCTGGCCCGCTCCAACGGGCTGGTGGAGCTGACCGTCCTCGACCGGGGCCCGGGCATCTCCCCCGAGATCGCCTCCCAGGCCTTCGAGAAGGCGATGAGCTTCGGGCCCCACCGGTCGACCGGGCTGGGCATGTGGATCGTGGCCCGCTTCGTGGACTCCCTGGAGGGTTCGGTGTGGGTGGAGCCCCGGCCCGGCGGGGGGCTCATCGTCCGGGCCCGCTTCCCGCTGGGGCCGGTCCTCTCCCTGCCGAGCTGACGCCTCCGCCGCCGGATCGGGCAGGCCCGCCGCTACCCTTCGCCTCTCTATGGGCACGGGAGGACTGTGATCTCCGGGGTCGCCGGGCCGCCCCCGGCCAGTGGCGCCTGGCAGCCCGGTGACGACCCCGGTCGGCGCCGGTTCGTCACCCTCTTCGCCGCCGCGCCCCTCGAGCTCGAGCTGGGCGGCGCCCTCTCGCCCGTGGAGGTGGCCTACGAGACGTGGGGCACCCTCGACGCCGACGGGGCCAACCCCGTGCTGGTGGCCCACGCCCTGACCGGCGACAGCCACGCCGCCGGCCCCGCCGGCCCCGGCCACCTGTACCCGGGCTGGTGGGACGGGGGCATCGGCCCGGGGCGGGGCATCGACACCGACCGCTGGTTCGTGGTCTGCCCCAACGTGCTGGGCGGCTGCCAGGGGACCACCGGGCCGTCGTCGCCCGCTCCCGACGGCCGGCGCTACGCGGCCCGCTTCCCCCGTCTCACCATCCGCGACCAGGTGGCGGTGGAGGTGGCCCTGGCCGACGCCCTGGGCATCGAACGCTGGGCGGCGGTGGTGGGCGGATCGATGGGCGGGATGCGGGCCCTGGAATGGTCCGTGGGCCACCCGGATCGCATCGACCGGTGCATCGTGGTGGCCTGCGGGGCGGCCGCCTCGGCCGAGCAGATCGCCCTGTGCTCGGTCCAGAACGAGGCGATCCGGGCCGACGGGCGGTTCCGGGGCGGCGACTACTACTACGCCCCGCCGGGCGAGGGGCCGCACCGGGGGATGGGCGTGGCCCGCAAGATCGGCCACTTCTCCTACCGGTCCGAGGAAGAGTTCGCCACCCGCTTCGGCCGCAATCCCCAGACCGGCGAGGACCCCTTCGGCGGCGGGCGCTACTCGGTCGAGTCCTATCTCGAGCATCAGGCCGACAAGCTGGCCCGGCGCTTCGACGCCAACAGCTACCTGGTGCTGTCCGAGGCGATGAACCACCACGACGTGGGGCGGGGCCGGGGCGGCGTCGGGCCCGCCCTGGCCCAGGTGAAGGCCAGGGTGTCGGTGGCGGGCATCTCCAGCGACCGTCTCTACCCCCTCTACCAGCAGGAGCAGGTGGCCGCCCTGGTGCCGGACCGGCCGGACGTCACGGTCATCCGCTCCCCCTATGGCCACGACTCCTTCCTCATCGAGAGCGAAGCGGTCGGCCGGTTCATCTCCGGCGCGCTGGCCGCCGGCGGGCGGTAGAAAGAGACTCTGCCCATGGCTCTTCGCCTGGCGGCTCATCGCGACGTCGGCGGGGGCCCCTGCCCCACCTCCCGGCGC
>JBOGFE010000380.1:0-4372 GCA_050741935.1 Acidimicrobiia bacterium
CCCTTGAAGGGGACGTGCGTGTTCCTGATGGTGTTCGTCGCCAGGCCCCTGGCCCGCATGGAGGCGTAGAGCTTCTCCAGGTGGCGAGGCCCCAGCTTGTCGAGCTTCACGCTCCCCAGCGAGGGCAGGATGTCCCGCTCCGCCATGGAGCGGTAATTGGCGATGGTGGAAGGGGAGCGGCCCTCAGACTCCTTGTGGCGCAACCATTCGGTGATGAGGTCTTCAACGGTGCGCCTTGAATCCCTGACACCTCCACCCTCTGCCTCCACCTTCAGGCGGGCCTCCAGCTTGATGGCCTCCTGCCTGGTGGTCACGGTCCTGCTGATCTTGCGCCGCCGCCCCCGGGCGTCCCTGCTCTCGCAGTAGACCTCCACGTCGTAGACGGTCTTGCCCGAGGCCAACTTCCTCGCCCTGATGGTCACTGCCCGCTCCTATCCGCTCATGTCCAGCACCCATGGTACGGGTTGAGCGGATGTTGAGCGGATGGGCCAAGGTGACCCTAGAAGAGGGTTGTCCAGAAAGTGCCTCTGACCTGCGATGATGGTTGCGCCCCCGCCAGGATTCGAACCTGGGCACACGGTTTAGGAAACCGATGCTCTATCCCCTGAGCTACGGGGGCTTGGGTTGTAAAGGTGCTGGTCAGAGGCTATTTCGCTGAGCGGCCGTTCAGCCTCGGGAGCCGTTTGACACCCAAACTGACGCCCTAACTTCGGAGGAGCTCATCGAAGGCGAGCGCCGCCTGCCGATGCATTGTAGGAGTGACGTGGCTGTACAGATCGAGGGTCACGCCGACCTGGGAGTGGCCCAACATCTCCGATACGACCTTGGGATGCACGCCCTTGCCGAGCAGGAGCGTCGCCGCCGAATGCCGGAGATCGTGAAACCGGATGAGTGGCAGGCCGGCCCGCTCGAGCAGCGGCCGGAACGACCGGAAGGTGACGTTCGTCGGTGTGAGCGACCCGCCGACCGAGTTGGTGAACACCAGGCCCGTCTCGTGCCAGAGGGTGCCCGCCGCCTGGCATTCTTCGCCCTGGCGGGCGGCGTGGCGGCGCAGGGCGGCGACGGCGACCTCGGAGAGCTCGATCTGCCGGCGGGACTTCGCAGTCTTCGTCTCGCCCCGCACTGACAGGGTGTGCGCTTCGAGATCGACGTCCTGCCACCGAAGGCGGAACAGCTCGCCCTGGCGCATCCCGGTGGTGAGAGCGAGCACGTAGAGGGCCTCGAGCCGGTCCCCGGCCGCAGCCTTGAGGAATGCCTTTGCCTCGTCGGGATCCAGGGTCCGCATCTCGTGACGAGCCATCGGCGGCGAGTCCACGAGGCCGGCCACGTTGCGGGGGACCATGCCCCACCGGGTCGCCTGGCTGAGGGCGCGGTGCAAGACGGCGTGGAGATGGTGGACCGTCGTGGGGGAGAGGCCAGCCGCGAGCTTCTCGGCGTAGAGCCGTTGGAGGTGCTTCGGTTCGAGTTTGGCGAGCGGGACCCGCCCGAGTGCCGGGATGGCGTGGAGGCGGACGTAGGACTCGTAGGTTTGCCATGTGCGCGGGCGGACGGTCGTCCGGGCTGAGGCCAGCCAGTCGTGCAGGAAAGACCCGACGGTCACCCGCTCGTCGCTCAACGGCAGGCCGTCCTGATGGGCCCTGAGCGCCGCCGAGAGCTTGCGCGCCACCTCCTGGCGGGTCCTCCCGTAGATCGACTTGCGTGTCCGCCGGCCGCTGACCCAACCGAGGTCGACCCTCGCCATCCACCGCCCGTCGCTCCGCTGGACGATCGAGCCTTCACCGGCGCCTCGTCGCTTCATCAGCCCCTCCTTGCTCCCCAGGGTCGAGCCCGAGTCGCTGCGAGTCCTTCGGCTTCCCCAGCCCGCAGCACCGCTGAGTCTCGCCTCAGCGATCTTCGAGTTCCAGGGAGATGGTCAATCGCAGCAGCGACGGAGCCGCTCGACGAAGTCCTCGACGGCCGCAACCGGGACGCGGGCGGCACGGCCTATGTGGACCGCCTCGAGCTGGCCGGCGGCGATCAGCTCGTACGTCTTGCTCCTGCCGATCCCGAGTGCTCGGGCTACCTCCTCGACGGAGAGCAGGAGCACGAGGTCGGCCTGTCGTCCTTTCCATCGGTCGACGGGGCGGCGCGGCTCAGGCGCGGCCGGCGGCGGTGATTCGGTCTCGACCTCGACCGGGACGGGACGGAGCCGGGGTCGGGGTTGCCGGGTGGGTTGACTGTCGTCGAGTGGGCCGCTGATCTCCCAGAGCTGGGGAGCTTGCGCAGCTGCCCGATCTTCGCGAGGGTCACGCACGTTGTCTCACACCTCCGTATCCGAGTTCGCCTTCATCCCCTCCTATGCGCATGGTACCGCCGGAATACGACATCAAATCAGGCACAGGCTTTGACGCTTAAGCGTCAAAACCAAAATTCCCGGTACTCAGGAGGACTAGAGAGCACCAGAGGGCACTCAACGGACGTCCCGTGCCTCCGCTGGGCGGCTCAGAATTTTTTCTGCGGACCCTTCAGACGCTCCGGGCTCGATCACCAGCAGCGCTCGTAGGGGTGTCCTGCCTCGGGACCGACAGGCCGGGACCGCGACCTCAACGGAGAGCCGCCTCCCATTCCCGCCTGGCTCCCGAACGTCCACGGACGCCAGCGAACTCCGCCCCGAATATAACCCATCAACTGTCCACCAGCATCCATCGTTAACCGCCAAATGCCGATAGCCACACATCGCAGAAATGCCACTTCCAATCATCAGCGAATTCCTGTACAACCTCCCCCATGAAGCCTGAGCAGCGGGACACCTCTGCACCGGCGGTGCGGCAAAGGGGGCGGCGACCCTGAACGGGTTGGTCCCGATGACGCTGGGGAGCTGGCGCTACTACGACCACGAGGTCGGCGTGGAGGACTACTTCGTCGAGCACGGCGACGAGCCGGGTGTCTGGGTGGGTTCCGGGTCGGCAATGCTCGGGCTGTCGGGCACGGTCGAGGAGGGGCAGCTGGCCCGGCTGTTCGACGAGGGCCGCCATCCTCTGACAGGCGAGTCCCTTGCCCTCCCGTACCGGCACGACTCCAAGCGGACAGTGGTGACCGGCTTCGCCCTGTCGTTCTCGCCGCCGAAGAGTGTGTCGCTGGTCGGCGCGTTCGGCGGGAGCGAGGTGGCCGGGGTCCGTGCCGCCCATGACGCCGCTATGGCCGCAGCGCTGGACTTCCTGGAGGAGCATGCGGCGTTCTCCCGGACGGGGAAGGGCGGCATGTTCCAGGTCGACACCGAGGGGTACGTGGCGGCGTCGTTCACCCACCGGACGTCCCGGGCCGGCGATCCCCAGTTGCATTCCCATGTCTTGGTCGCCAACAAGGTGCGCTGCGCCGACGGGAGATGGCGCTCCCTGGACGGCCGGGAGATCTTCGCCTTCCAGAAGGCGGCCGGCATGCTCTACAACGCCAGCCTGCGAGTCGAGCTCACCGCCCGGCTTGGGGTGGAGTGGGAGCCAGTCGACCGCAACGGCCAGGCCGACATCCTGGGCGTCCCCCGAGGGCTGATCGAGCACTTCTCGAAGCGTCGCAAGGAGGTCGAGGTTCGCGGCGCCCAGCGCATCGCCGCGGCCGAGGCCCGACTGGGGCGGACGTTGACGGACGACGAGCGGGCCGAGCAGTACCAGTTCGCCGCCTACGACACCCGCCCGGCCAAGGCCGACTTCGAGGACGAGGCGACCCTGGGCGGACGGTGGTGGACGGAAGCGGCCGCCGCCGGCTGGGCACCGGAGCGGTGGCTGGCGGCGACGTTGGGTCGGACTCAGGAGCGAGACCGCGCCGTCTCGCCCGAGATCGCCGAACCGGCGGTGGTGGACGAATTGGTGGCCGAACTGGCCGGGGCCCGCTCCACCTGGGGCCAGGCGGAGGTGGCCAAGGCGGTGGCCCGCCGCCTGCCGCCCGGTCTCGCCGGCGACGCCGAGGCCGGGCGGGCATGGATCGAGGCGACCTCGGCGGCAGTGCTCGCCCATCCCGAGGTGGTTACTCTGGCTGCTCCGCTCTCCGCCGAGGTGCCCGGAAGTCTGCGCCGCCGGGATGGGCTGGCCACCCACGAACGCCACGGCGCCTCGAGGCAGAGCACCCGGGAGACGCTGCGCCGGGAAGGCGAGGTGCTCGACGCCGTTGGCCGGGGCCGGGACGCCGGGGTGGGCGTGGCCGCCCGGAGGACGGTGGAGCGGGCCGTCACCGAACACGGCCTGGGCGACGACCAGGCCGTGGCGTTGCGGCGGGTGTGCCGTCGTGGAACCAGATCACGTCGACCACCGGACGTCGGTCGTTGACATCCTTCATCACAGCGCGGACCTCGCCGCCGCTCTTCGCATGGCGATTCTCGGGAAAGTCCCTCGTGGTGAAC
>JBOGFE010000381.1:0-3618 GCA_050741935.1 Acidimicrobiia bacterium
TGGATCGGGTGCAGGCTCGACTTCGCCTCGATCCACACCTGGGAGCGGTCCGGCACGATCCGGAAGGTCGGCATTCGTTACATCTCTCGAATCTTCAGGTATCTGGCGACGTCAGGCAGGGACTGAACAACGGCCGCGGCCACGACCAGCAGCACCGCGCTGGTGAACAGACGACGGATCATCCGGGGGTCTCCTTTCTCTTGTTCTCGCTGTGCTCTGTGCTGACGAGGTCTCGGACGACACGGACCGCTTCGTCGACCGCGGCGGCCACCGGGTCGGAGAGGCCCATGTGCTCCTCCGTGTCGGCCGGCTCGCAACCCACGACCAGCAGGCGGCCGATCCCGCCCCCGAGGGAGCGGAGCAGCGCCAGCACGGAGACGGGGTCCATGCCGTGAGCGTCGGCGATTCCGGCTTCGGCGAGCCCGCTCTCGCTCTCGAGCGAGTCGAGGTCGGGTTCGATGACGTAGACCGTGCCGGGCTCGCCACCCTGGGGCGTGGCGTCGACCAGGATGGCGGTGTCATAGCCGTCGAGCAGTTCGTAGGCGAGGTGGATCCCCCGGATCCCGAAGTCGGTCACCTTGACGTGCTCCGGCACCGGCTCGGCGTCGGTCAGCAGGCGTCGGGCCACTTCGGAGCCGAAGGCGTCGTCGCCGAAGAAGATGTTCCCCAACCCTGCCACCAGTACCCGGGGTCCGGGGCGTCCCCGGATATCGACGGTCACGAGGCGCCCTCCAGGATCGGGTCGACTTCCCACGGCTTGAAGTAGAGGTACCGGCCGTGCCAGCGCATGATGTCGGCGCCCGGGTCGTCGTCGAGGACCACGGCCAGGTAGGGCTCGTCGTCCACGTCGAAGAGGACGGCGGCCACGGTGGCTTCCCGGTCGACCAGGAACATGTCCTGGGCATCGGAGCGGGACAGGCCGGGACGCAGCACCACCCGGCTGCCCCGGCCCACCTCCGCGCCCTTGATGGGCACGGTGTCCGTGTCGGGGCTGACCGACGCGTCGGCGGCGGGGTTCCACCAGGGCACGCCGTCTTCGGCGCCGGGAACGGTCGACTTCTTGACGCCGCCGTCCTCGTCGGTCCAGATCTCGGGGAAGTCGTCGGAGGGGACCGGTCCCGTGGATACCTTGCCGGCGACTTCCTCCAGTGAGCGGATGGCGCCGTGGAGGCGCTCGTAGATCTCGGGAGGGAGGTTGTCGACGGCGTCGATGATGGCCGCCGCCCGCGGATCGGTGGCCCGGGCTTCGGCCTTCTCGGCGTCGGTCAGGGTCTGGATGCGCAGGCTGAGCAGCTCGTCGTTCTCGAGACCGTCGAAGAGCTCGGTCGGGCTCTCCGGGGCGATCTCGGGGAAGTCGGGCAGGACCATGGGCGCCGAGAGGAGGGTGTCCTGGGTCTGGCTGCCGACCAGCACCGGCCACGTGTGCTCGTTGGTGCAGCCGGCGGTGGCGGGCTTGGCCCACTCCGGGGGGTCGACGAGGGAGACGAAGCGGCCCTCGGTCAGGGCCACGATGAGGTGGGTCGCCACCGGCGAGTGGGCCAGCTCCTGGTCCCGGGCCACCCCGGCCTCGGCCCAGTCGGTCACGTTCTCGACCACGAGGCGGAGCCGGGCGATCCCGTAGGGCCCGGGCAGCATCTCGGCCGAGGCCCGCAGCCGAAGCGCCAGCGCCTGGCAGGACCGCACCACACCCTCGCCGGTCTCGTTCGTCGCCTCCAGTTCGAAGGGGACGACCTGCTCCCCGCCGGCCAGCTCGGTGAGGGAGAAGCTGTGGTCGAGCTCGGTCTCGACGCCCTCGTCCCCGCTCTGGAGCGCGCTGCCGGCGCCCTCGGCCACCTGGCGGGACTGGACCCGGAGGAAGCGCAGGCGCACGTCGACCCGGGTGTCCCCGCTGGGGTCGACGATGCACTCGGTGGTGCTGTACCACGTCTCACCGGCGCCCGACACCATGGCGTGGGTGGCGGCCGGCCGCGGGTCGGCTTCGACGTGCGCCTTCGGGGTGAGCACCCCGAACTGCCAGCGCACCCGGGTCAGGTTCTTGCCGTGCGAGGCCCGGTAGGGGTAGAGGAGATAGCCCTCGTAGAGGACGGTGTCGGCGATCCGGCGGGCGTCGTCGAGACTCATGCCACCCCCTTGTCGGTCTGCTCCGCCTCGTGGAGGAGGGCGCCCAGGGTCTCGTCCCAGGTGGGAAAGGTGTGGCGGGTCTTGTACCGGGACAGGGCGTCGAGGGTGTCGCGCCGCATCCGGATCCAGGCCGAGTCGGGGAAGATGCTGTCCATGGCCTCCCGCCAGGTGGCCACCGGGAGCCGGAACTCGGCCTCCTTGTGCCACGGGATCTGCTCGACCGAGAAGCCCGTCTCCCCCTGGACGAACAGCGTGCCCGAGAAGAGCAGCAGCAGGGGGATCTCCCCCTCGTCCAGGCCGTGGAAGTACTTGGCCGTGGCCACCTCGAAGTCGTAGGTGAGGGGGATCGACAGCTCGATCTCCACCCCGCCCTTGAAGCCCGGGACGAGTTGGGACACATGGGCGAACTGGAGCGGCTTCATGGTGTCGCCCCAGCGGGCTCGCTCTCCGAAGAGGTCCACCAGGCGCTCGCCCTCGGTGTCGCTGTACCGGCGTTTGAGCGGCTCGATGCGGATCTGGCAGCGCAGGGCCAGGCAGTGGACGGCCTCACCGGTCGTCTCCACCACCCGTAGGCGCAGGGTGAGGGTGGGAGCAATCGCGTAGGGCTCCGCCTTGGCGCCCACACAGTCGAAGATCAGGTCACTCACGCGGATTCCTTCGGGGACACCCCGCGCCCCGGGCGCACGGGCCGGGCCTTGGCTCGTAGTCCGTCGAAGAACCCGTCGATCGCCTCCCAGGCCTCCTGGCCGCCGTCGAAGCCCTTCCAGTGCAGGCGCACATGGCCGACAAGCTCGTAACAGGCGTCGATGGGCACCAGGAAGCACTCGTAGCGGTTCTCCTCCTGCCGGCGGTAGATGATCAGGGCCTCGACGTCGGGGTCGAGGGAGGCCAGCAAGGGGTTGGCTGCCATGACCTGGTCCCAGGTGTCCAGCGGCAGCAGCGACTCGGTGGCGCCCGCCGGGCTGGGGTAGAACGTGACCGTCTTGCCCATCTGGGAGTTCACGAAGAAGAACGCCATCCGCACGGGGATCTGCAGCTCGTCCCACTGGGCGTTGGAGAGGGCGAAGTCGGGGTCGTACAGGTAGCGGTCGGGCACGGAGGCGAACTTGCCGTTGGCCGCACCCCGGATGGTGAAGAGCAGGTAGCAGGGCCGGCAGGTGCACATGAGCGCCCGGCTCTCCACGTTCACGACGTGAGAGTGCTCCTCGGGGATCTGCTCGTTGCACATCTCGCAGCGCTCGCCCGCGGGAACGGGGGCCTGCGTCTCCAGGAACCGCTTGAGGCCCGGGGGTAGCGGCTTGTCCGCGGAGGCGGCGGGGCGCACGAAGCGGCCCAGACCTCCGATGCCCCCGGCGCTGCCGGTGCTCACCTCGGCGCGCGCCCGATGCTGACGGGCACGGCGTTGCCGGTCTTGGTGGGACCGAGGGTGATGGGGGTTCCGTTGCCCGGCGGCGGTGCCGCCGGCGCCGGCGCGAACAGGCCGGCCAGCTCGACCCC
>JBOGFE010000382.1:0-2745 GCA_050741935.1 Acidimicrobiia bacterium
CTCCTGGCCCAGCGCATCGGCATCTGACGCCCGCCCGCCCGTTAGCCTGACCCGCCGTGGCGGTGGTCCTAGGCGCTCTGGCGGTGGGGTTGGTCCTGCTGGTGGCGGCGTGGGCCATCCTGCGGGAGAGCCGCCGGCTGGCGGCCATGCCCCCCCGCCCCACCTTCGACATGGACGAGGCCCTGGCGTGGGTCGTGGCCCACATCGCCGACGAGGCGGCGGCCACGCTCTCGGTGGACGACGTCCGCCGGATCCTCGATCTGCAGATGCAGTACTTCCGGGCCAAGGGGGTCTCCGGCAACGGCTCGTCCGCCGAGGTGACGGCCCCGGTGGTGATCGGTGGATCGGAGACGGTGGGCTGGATCCTGGAGCGGGCGGACGCTGCCGGCCTGGGCTTCTCCGCCGAGCAGGTCCATGCCGTGATCGAGACCCAGCTCGCCTACCTGCGCTCCATCGGGGCGGTGGGACCCCCGGCCGACGATATTGAACCCGATGACGCCTCCTAGGTGGTACTAATAGACGCAACGGAGAAAGGAGGTGGTCCAGACAATGCATGATGGTAGATCTGGGACCCCGGAGGTGCGCGGCCGGTAGGCCGTTTGGCTGGACCGCCTAGCGGAATTTCCCCGCTGCACTGGCGCTCAACCCGAGTGGGAGCTGGTCCCGCCCACTGCAGTTCGGAAGGCGCGTGACACAGCCGATTCTCGATTCCGGGGGCCTCCTTGTGAGGCCCCCGGGTCATGTCCGGCCGGAGGTGCCCTCCACCATGAGCCGTCCCACCCGCTTCGAGCACAACCGCTACGTGGGGGACAAGCGCAGCCGCATCGTCCACGACCTGGACCAGGCCGGGGACGCCTGCGCCATCGACGAGCTGGTCGCCTCCGAGCGCTTCGCCGCCTTCGGCCCCGACACCCTTCCCGAGGCGGCCAACCGGGGGTACCGCCCCTGCGGCCACTGCACCTCGGCCTCGGCCGCGTCCTCGGCCTAGCCGCGCAGGCGGGTCTCAGGCCGGAGACAGGCCCTGGGGGAGGGCGTCGACCAGGCCCTTCAGGCGGGCCTCGAAGGCTACGTCGGACAGCGCCCACTCGCTGGCCTCGCCCGAGGGGTCGGCGGGGAGACCCGACAGGTCCTCGGGCACGGTACGGGCCTCGACGAGCCGGTGGACCCGCAGGGCGAGGACCGTGACCTCGGCCCCGCCCGCGGCGCCCGCCAGGGCGTCGAGGTCGAGCACCGTCTTGGAGTTGAGGGCCGCCACCCGCTCGGCGTCGAGCCCGGTGCCGGCCCGGCCCACCAGCTCGGCCCACCCCTCGATGCGGACCTGACCGGCGGGCGGTGGCTCCTCGGGGAGGGACAGCTCCCGGGCCCGGCGGTAGGCGGCCTTGAGGTCGGGCTCGTCGCCACTGGGGAGGAGCCAGAAGCGCCGGTGCCCGGCCGGAGGCCCGCCCGTGCCCGGCAGGCGCAGGTCGGCGACACACTCGCCGGCGAGCAGGGCCCGGACGACAGGGCCGGGGAGCGCGAGGGTGGGTGCGGCGGTGGGTTCCACGGCGCGCCAGGATACTGACCCACATGCACGAGACCTTCACCTCCGACGGGCTGCGCCTGGCGTCGCACTACGCCCGGCCCCCCGGGTTCGCCCGCGTGCCCGGACTCGTGATTTGCCACGGGTTCCCCCAGGGCCCCCGGGGCGGGTCGGGGGCGGCGTCGACCTATCCGGAGCTGGCCGAGCGCCTGGCCCGGGAGACGGGCTGGGCCGTCCTCACCTTCAACTTCCGGGGCACGGGCACCTCAGAAGGGGACTTCTCGCTCGACGGCTGGATGGGCGACCTGCGGGCCGCGGTCGACCTCCTGTCCGAGCGCCCCGACGTCGGTGGCGTGTGGCTGGCGGGTTCGAGCGCCGGGGGTTCGGTGGCCATCTGCGTGGCCGCCGAGGACGCCCGGGTGCGCGGGGTGGCCACCCTGGCCGCGCCGGCGTCGTTCGCGGACTGGGCGGCCAACCCCGGTCGCCTCCTGGCCTACTCCCGGGACATCGGGATCATCCGCAAGGCCGACTTCCCTCCCGACCCGGCGTCCTGGGGCCGGCGCTTCACCGAGGTGTCCCCGCTGGCCGGGGCGGCCAAGCTGGCGCCCCGCCAGCTGCTGCTCATCCACGGCGACCAGGACGAGGTCGTGCCCCTGACCGACGCCCGGGCCCTCTACGAGGCAGCCTTCGAGTCGTCCGACCTGCGGGTGGTGGCGGGCGGCGGCCACCGGCTCCGCCACGATCCCCGGGCCGTCGCCCTCCTGATCGGCTGGCTGGCCCGCCAGTCACCCTGATCATGGCGACGGGCACCCGGTTCCTTCGGAACACGCCCGCCGCTTGCCGGCGGGGGACCTGCCCCGCCGGCGTGCCGCCTACACAGCCTTCGGGTCGATGAGACGCCGGAGCTCGTGGACGACGGCCACGGGGTCGGGGGCCTCGGTGAGGGCCCGGACGACGACGAAGCGGGAGGCGCCGGCGGCGAGGAGGTCGGGCAGGGTGTCGGGGGAGGCGCCGCCGGTGACGAAGAAAGGCAGCCCGCTCGCCCCGAGCAGGGTGGCGGCGGTCCGGACGTAGGCCAGCCCGGTCCCGGGCCGGCCCGGCTTCGTGGGCGACGCCACGACCGGCCCGACGGCCACGTAGTCCACCGGCTCCCGCCGGGCCAGGCCCAGCTCGGCCGGGGCGTGGGTGGAGAGGCCGACGAGGGCGTCGGGGCCCACGATGCGCCG
>JBOGFE010000383.1:0-2420 GCA_050741935.1 Acidimicrobiia bacterium
GGGGCAAGCAATGGTGGATGGTCAACGAGGAACGGGGACTTCTACCTGGCCACCAATGGGGACCTCGTCCTGGCCACCAGCGGGGACTTTCTCATGGCCACGGACAACTGGTCAGCGTGCTGTCGCCGGGTACCTCCCCGTCAGAGATCGGGGAACACGCGGGCGTGGCGGCGTTGCCGCTCTCCGACGCTGAAGCCAGGACGCTGGCGGCCCGCCTCGACGAAGCGCGCGAAAGCCAACTCGATCCATAGTCATATGAAATGTGGCCGGCGACCGCCGCCCGGGTGTTCGGTTACCCGAGCGGAGTGTCGCAGCCTCCGATTTCTTCTCCCCCAGCAGAGTTGTTCCGCACTCGGTTCCCCACCGTCCGGTGACGACGGTCAGGGCCGAGCTGCTACGCCAGAAAGGTCGGCCCCTTACGGCTCCGCTGCCGCCGGCGGGCGACAAGGGAGCAGAGAGAGGCACGGCGCGCAGGCGCCGGGCGTGCGGGCTCAGGCGGGCGATGAAAACCGGGTTTCCGGATCCATCTGCCGTTGTTCATGTCGCTGTGATTCTGTCTTTGCCGGCCCGTCTCCTGCGGCTGAGGGCATATCGGGCACTCGGCGCGTTACTCCAACCGCAGAGAAATGTCCGTCTCGGGCAAAATGTCCGCTTTGTCCAGGCCGTAGGCCCCGATTCACCACGTCCTGTTAGCCTCGGAAGGCCATGCGGCTCCCCGCGGCCCGCCGCCGACACCAGCTCCTCGACGTCGCCCGGGATCTCTTTGCCGCCCGCGGTTTCCACGCCACCTCCATGGACGAGGTGGCCGAGGCCGCCGGGGTCACCAAGCCGGTCCTCTACCAGCACTTCCCCTCCAAGCGGGCGCTGTACCGGGAGCTGCTGGAGGACACGGCCCGCCGTCTGCTGGCCGAGATCAACGCCGCCACCGCCCCCGCCGACACGGCCCGGGAGAGAGTCCAGTCGGGCTTCTCGGCGTACTTCACCTTCGTCACCGCCAACCAGTCCGCCTTCCGCCTGCTCTTCGGGGCATCGGTGCGCAACGACGCCGAGTTCGCCGAGGTCGCCGAAGCGGTCCTCGAGCTCATGGCGGAGAACGTGGCCGAGCAGATCGCCCTCGACCTCCCGGCCGAGCACCGCCGGGTCATCGCCCACGCCGTCGTCGGCCTGGGCGAAGCCGTGGGGCGCCGTGCCCTCTTCGACGTCAGCGCCGAGCACGACCCCGAGCTCCTGGCCCACTGGACGGCCGAGCTGGCCTGGTACGGCCTGCGGGGCATCCGCACCGGCACCGAGGCCAACGCCTTCCGGGCCGACTGAGCTCACTCAGGGGGCGAGCGCCGCTCCGAAGGGCAGGTTGCGGGCGACGGCGAAGGCGACGACGACCCCGAGGACGGCCCAGTCGAAGCGGGCCGAGCGGGGCAGCGGCGGGAGTCGCCACCAGCCGGTACATCTGCCCGTCCACGAGAGCCAGGCCCAGACGAGGAGCACCACGGCCACCCCCAGCAGGGGGTTGAATCCGACCAGGGCCAGGGGGTCGCCGCCGGCCAGGGCCCGCAGGCCCCGCAACGCCCCGCAGCCCGGGCAGTAGAGCCCGGTGACGGCCAGGAACGGGCAGGTCGGGTAGTGCCCGGCGACGGACGGATCCCGCACCACCAGCCCGCCCAGCACCGTGGCCGCCCCGGCGGCCACGGTGGCCGGTGCGGCCCAGGCCGGCCGCCGGACGGTGGGGGCCTCGATCACGAGGTGTCCACGGACATGACGGTGCCGACGAGCACGAACAGGAAGAAGAGGACGATCCCGGCGGCGGCCAGGCCGGCGGAGAGGACGGCGAACTTCTTGGCCTTCTCGGAGGACTCCTGCGCCCCGGCGTAGTCACCGGAGGACCACTTCGAATCCACCTGGGCGGCGAAGACGATGGAGACGATGCCCAGCGGCAGGCAGCACAGCACGGTGGACAGGATCGCCCACACCAGGTGGTTGTCCGGCTTGGGGCCGGTCGGGCCGCCACCGTAGGGCCCCCCGCCGTAACCGTAGGGACCGGGGGGCGGGGGCGGCGGCGGGGTCCCGTAGGGGGGTTGCCCGTACGGCGGGCTCCCGTCGGACATCAGTAGTTGGTTTCGCTCGAACCGATCATGGTGGCGACGAAGAACAGGATCGCCAGGCCCAGGCCCACGCCGGCCGAGATCATGGCGAACTTCTTCGCCTTCTCCGACGCCTCCCGGGCCCCCTGGTAGTCACCCTGGGACCACTTCCCGTCGACCTGGGCCGCGAAGACGATCGAGGCGATGCCGAGCGGCAGGCAGCAGAAGATCGTGGACAGGATGGCCCACACGAGGTTGTTCTCGGGCTTGGGTCCTGGCCCGCCGCCGTAGCCGCCGGCGCCGTAGCCGCCCGGCGGCCCCGATGGGCCGCCATAGCCGCCC
>JBOGFE010000384.1:0-4774 GCA_050741935.1 Acidimicrobiia bacterium
CTCGATGCCTGGGTGCGGGCCGCCCCCCTGACCGGCCGGCGGGAGGGGTTGATCCGGGGGCCGTGGCGGCTCGCCGGTCGTGTCGGCCGGCGCTCCCGGGCCTAGGCCCCTCGCCGCCGCCAAGGAGCTTGGCCATGATGCCGGTCCAGGCCAGGGACGGCCTAGGCCGCCGCACGCGACGACCCGCCCCGAGGAGAGGTTGGGTAGAGAAGCCCGGGCGTTGGGCGCCCCAACGATCTCTCTTCGGGACGGGCAACGCGCAGTATGCCCAATTCGCGGGGTCTTTTCCAGCCCCCTGTGGACAACTTGTGGATAGGAACGCGCCAACGCCCTGACCTACGCTCCCGGGGCTGGGGATAGTGGGGACGCACAGGGAGGAAGCACAGGTGACGCACGAGGCGAACGAGGACATCCTGGCCGCGGTGGCGGGCCAGACCGTGTCCCGGTTGTTCCAGGAAACCGTCGACGCCCGGGCCGACGCCGTCGCCCTGCGTTGGACGGATGGGACCCCCGGCCAGCTGACCTGGGCCGAGTACGGCGACCAGGCGTGCCGGGTGGCGGCCGGACTGGCCGGGCTCGGGGTCGGCCCCGGCGACCGGGTCGTGCTCATGTTGCGCAACCGGCCCGAGTTCCACATCGCCGACGTGGCCACGATGCTGGTGGGCGCCACCCCGGTGTCGATCTACAACTCCTCGGCCCCCGAGCAGGTCGAGTACCTGGCCGGCCACTCCGAGGCGAAGGTGGCCATCACCGGCGAGGTCGCCTTCCTGGAGCGCTTCCTCAAGGTCCGCCCGGACCTCCCCGACCTCCGGCACCTGGTGGTCGTCGACGACCCGAACGGGCTGGCCCCCGCCGACGTGACGTCCTTCGCCGACCTCGCCTCCGCCGCACCCGTCGACCTCGGTCAGGCGGCCGACGTGGCGCGCCCCGAGGACCTCGCCACCCTCATCTACACGTCGGGGACGACGGGCCCGCCGAAGGGCGTGATGATCACCCACACCAACCTGTGCTGGGTCCTCGAGAGCATGAACCGGGCCCTGGGCGTGGACATGACGGGCTGGCGCGAGGTGTCGTTCCTGCCCATGGCTCACATCGCCGAGCGGATGATGACCCACTACCTCCACATCGGCCGGCGCACCGACGTCACGACCTGCCCCGACCCCACCCAGCTGGCCGTCTACCTGCGTCAGGTCCGCCCCGAGTTCTTCCTGGGAGTGCCCCGGGTGTGGGAGAAGATCTACGCCGGCATCCAGGCCGCCCTGTCCGCCGACCCCGAGAAGAAGGCGGGCTTCGACAAGGCCCTCGAGGTGGGGGCCAAGGCGGCGGCGGTGCGCATCAGCGGCCAGCCCCTCCCGCCGGAGCTGCAAGCGGCCTGGGAGCACGTCGACGCCGCCGCCTTCTCCAACGTCCGGTCACTGGTCGGCCTCGACTGCATGCAGGTGGCGCTGACCGGGGCCGCCCCCATCCCCCGCCAGGTCCTCGACTTCTTCATCCACATCGGCGTGCCGCTCTCCGAGGTCTACGGCATGTCGGAGTGCACCGGCCCCATGACCTGGACCCCGTACCGCATCAAGCCGGGCTCGGTGGGCCCGCCCGTCCCCGGCCAGGAGCTGCGGCTCCTCGACGACGGCGAGGTGTGCTGCCGGGGCGGCAATGTCTTCCCCGGCTACCTGAAGGACCCGGAGCGGACGGCCGAGTGCCTCGACGACGACGGCTGGCTGCACTCCGGCGACATCGGCGTCATCGACGAGGACGGCTACGTCACCATCGTCGACCGCAAGAAGGAGCTGATCATCACGGCCGGGGGCAAGAACATCAGCCCGGCCAACCTGGAGGCGGCCATCAAGTCGTTCCCCCTCATCGGCCAGGCCTGCGCCGTGGGCGACGGAAGGGCGTTCATGGCCGCCCTCATCGTCCTCGACCCCGACGTGGCGCCGGCGTGGGCCCGGTCCCGGGGCATCGAGGCGTCGGGCCCGGCCGAGCTCGTCACCCATCCGGACGTGGTGGCCGAGGTGGAGCGGTGCGTGGCCGAGGCCAACGACCACTTCAGCCAGGTGGAGAGGATCAAGAAGTTCGCCATCCTCCCCGCCGAGTGGCTCCCGGACTCCGAGGAGCTGACCCCCACCATGAAGCTCAAGCGGCGGGGGGTGCTCTCCAAGTACGCCGAGGAGATCGAGGCGCTCTACAGCTGAGCGGGCGGGTTCCCCCCAAGCAAAGACGCAATGAAGGGGACCGGGGTCCGGCGGCGGGGGCTGACTTCAGAATGCCCGCCTGCTGGGGCCTCAAATTGGAACTGTGCTTCCGGAAGGACCTCCACGGTCGCTGCGGAAGCACAGTTCCTGCCCCGCGCCGGTCAACCGACCCCCGCCCCTTCACTGCGGCCTTTCAGAACCTCCGGCGACGCCGAGGGTGCGAACAGGCCTCAGTCGCCGCCGGCGATCTCGACCCGGTCCCGGCCGGCGGCCCTCGCCGTCGCCAGGGCCTGGACCGAGCGCCGGAGCAGGTCGTGGGCGTCGAGGGCGTGGGAGGGGTAGCAGGCGATCCCGGCCGAGAGGGTGAAGCTGCGGCCGGTGGGGGTCTGGGTGACGGCCCGGCGGACCCGCTCGGCGGCCGTGGCCGCCCCCGCCTCGGGGGTGTCCTCGAGCAGGGCGGCGACGGCGTGGTCGCCGTAGCGGCAGGAGGTGTCGCACTCCCGGAGCGTCCGGCGCAGCGCCGCGCCCAGGAGCCGCAGCGCCCGGTCGCGGCGGTCGGTACGGGCCTTCTCGAAGCCGTCGAGCTCGAAGAGGACCAGCGACAGGGGGTGCAGGTGCCGGCGGGCCGAGGCCACCCGCTGGCTCAGGGTGACCCGGAAGTAGGCCCGGTCGATGAGCCCGGTGACGGCGTCGTTGGTGGTCAGCCGGGGCGCGGGGTTGCGCAGGTCGACGGTGATCTCGTCCTCGAGCTCCCGCTCCTTGCGCAGGCTGACCCACTGGAGGACGGTCAGGGCCACGGCCAGGGTGGCGGCGGCCAGCGCGACGGCGGCCAGCGCCATGTGGTCGACGAGCAGGGCGACCCCGGCGGCGGCGAAGGCACCGGCACAGGTCAGCAGGGACAACTGCCAGCGGCGGCTGGTCACGGCTCCGTTCCCGCGCCGCCGGACCTCAGACCCCGCCGCTCGAGGACCAGCTCCGCGAGTTCGGAGATCACCTGGGTGAGACGGAAATCCTTGGGTGTGTACACCCGGGCCACCCCCAACTCGAGCAGCTTGGCCTGATCCTCGGGGGGGATGATCCCACCCACCACCACGGGCGCGTCAACCCCCGCTTCGCGCAGGAGCCGGATGGTCTCGGGCACGAGCTCGAGATGGGACCCGGAGAGAATGGACAGACCCACGAGATCGACGTCCTCGTCGGCGGCCGCCTGGGCGATCTGGGCCGGGGTCAGCCGGATCCCCGGATAGACGACCTCCATGCCGGCGTCCCGGGCGGCGACGGCCACCTGCTCGGCCCCGTTGGAGTGCCCGTCGAGGCCCGGCTTGCCCACCAGCATCTTGGGCGGGCCCCCCCGGGCGGTGGCGACCCGCACCTTCTCCCGGACGGCGGCCATGGACTCGGCGTCGGGGGCAACTACGCCGCCCACCCCGGTGGGGGCGCGGAACTCGCCGAACACGTCCCGCAGGGCGCCGGCCCAGTCGCCCACCGTCCCGCCCGTCTCGGCCAGGGCGATGGTGGCCTCCATGAGGTTCTCGGTCCCCTCCGCCCCCGCCCGCAGGCGATCGAGGGCGGCGTCCACCCGGGACCGGTCGCGACCCTCCCGCCACCGGACAACGGCCTCGGCCAGCTCCCGCTCCACCGCCGGGTCGATGACCAGGATGTCGGCGGCTTCTCCTTTCGCCAGCTCCGAGGGCTCGGAGCTGGTGAAGGCGTTGACCCCGACGACGGTGATGTCGCCACTCTCGATCCGCCGGGTCCGCTCGGCGTGGGACTGGACGAGACGGCCCTTCAGGGCGTCGATCATGGCGAAGGCGCCGCCCCCCTCGAGCACCCAGTCGAGCTCGGCACCGGCCGCCTCCTCCAGCTCGGCCGTCCGGGCCTCGACCACCCGGGACCCGTCGAACAGGTCCCCGTACTCCAGGAGGTCGGTCTCGAAAGCCAGGACCTGCTGGACCCGCAGCGACCACTGCTGGTCCCAGGGGCGGGGCAGGCCGAGGGCCTCGTTCCAGGTGGGCAGCTGCACGGCCCGGGCCCGGGCCGACTTCGACAGGGTGACGCCCAGCATCTCGAGCACGATGCGCTGGACATTGTTCTCCGGCTGGGCCTCGGTCAGCCCGAGGGAGTTGACCTGGACCCCGTAGCGGAACCGGCGCAGCTTCTCGTCGGTGACGCCGTAGCGGGAGGCGCAGATCCGGTCCCACATGCGGCCCATGGCCCGGAGCTTGCACACCTCCTCCACGAAGCGGATGCCGGCGTTCACGAAGAACGAGATGCGCCCCACCACCTCGGGGAAGCGCTCGGCCTCCACCTGGCCCGACACCCGCACCGCGTCGAGCACACCGATGGCTGTGGCGAGGGTGTAGGCCAGCTCCTGGACCGGTGTCGCCCCGGCCTCCTGGAGGTGGTAGCTGCACACGTTGATCGGGTTCCACTTCGGGACCTCGTTGACGGTGAACGCGACCGTGTCGGCGATCAGCCGCATCGATGCCTCCGGCGGGAACGAGTACGTGCCGCGCGCGAGGAACTCCTTGATGATGTCGTTCTGCGTGGTGCCCGCAAGCTCGGTGCGCTCGGTTCCGTTC
>JBOGFE010000385.1:0-11126 GCA_050741935.1 Acidimicrobiia bacterium
GCCCCCGCCACCCCGGAGGCGCCGCCGCCTCCGCCGCCGCCACCGCCCGCCTGGCGGGAGCCGGAAGACGCGACGGGCTTCCCGGAGGCGCCCCCGCCCCCGCCGTGGTCGATGGGCGGGGAGGTCAGCCCGATCGCCGCCCCCGCTCCCGCCCGGCGCAACCGGCCGGTGCTGCTGGCGGCGCTGACCGGCGCCGTGGTGGGCGCGCTGGTGGCCGGCGTGCTGGTCATGGCCCTACGGGACGACGACCGCGTGACCGGCCCGGTGGCGACGTTCTCCAACAACACGTCGAAGATCGCCCACCCGGCGGACATCCAGGAGATCCTGGCCAAGGTGCAGCCGGCGGTGGTGGCCATCCGCACCCGCACGCTCAGTGTGGGCGAGCTGTTGCGGCCCGAGCCGGCCGAAGGAGCGGGGACGGGATTCGTCATCTCCCCCGACGGGGTCATCGTCACCAACAACCACGTGGTCGCAGGAGCGCAGAGCATCGATGTTGTCTTCGGCAACGACACGACAAAGCCTGCTCGGATCCTCGGAAGGGATGCCTCCGCCGATCTGGCCGTGATCAAGGTCGACGCCTCCGGACTGCAGGCCGCGACGCTGGGAGACTCCGACCGGCTGCGGGTCGGCGACGACGTTCTGGCCATCGGCAACGCCCTGGCCCTGGAAGGCGGACCCTCGGTCACCCGGGGCATCGTGTCGGCCAAGGACCGCACGATCCAGGCCGAGAACGGCATCCGGCTGGAGAGCGTCATCCAGACCGACACCGCCATCAACCGGGGGAACTCCGGAGGGCCGCTGGTCAACGCCGACGGCGAGGTGGTGGGAATCAACACGGCGGTGGCCGGCGACGCCCAGAACATCGGCTTCTCGATCGCCATCACCCAGGCCCGGCCCATCATCGAGGAGCTGCGGTCCGGGACCACCCGGACCCGGCCCTTCCTCGGCGTCCAGATGCTCGACGTGGACGCGACGGTGGCCGAGGAGTTCAACCTCGAGGTCACCGAAGGCGCCCTGGTGGCCGAGGTGACCGAGGGTTCCGGGGCCGAGGTGGCGGGCCTGCAGATCGGCGACGTCATCATCGACATCGACGGCGAGAAGATCGAGGACCCCGGCGACGTTTCGACCGCCGTGCGCAAGCACAAGCCGGGGGACGAGATCAAGGTGACGGTGGACCGGGGGGGCGAGCGCAAGACGGTGACCGTGCGCCTCGGGGAGCGGCCCGCCGAGGCCGGTTAGTCTCATCGCAGACGGTCGGGCGTGGGGCAGGGGCCCCACGCTCCGAAGGAGCCGGGTGCAGGGGCCCGGCGGGAAGGAAACAATGGTCCGACCTCCGGAAGAGCTCGCTGCCGAACCGCTCCCGCCCCAGGGACACGTCCGTATCGTCTACCTGGGCCCTCTGTCGCCCCACTGGGAGGTGCAGGGCATCTTCGGTGAGCGCGGGGTCATCGACGAGTTCCGCCAGCGGGCCCTGGCCCGGCTCCAGCTGCTGCCGCCCCACGACCCCCAGTTCCGCCGGAACCGCGAGCGGGTCGTCCGCGACGCCGAGCGGGAGGCGCTCATCCTCGACTGGGACCTGGGCGAAGAGGAGTAGGCCCTGAAGCCCCGGTAAGGGGCTTAGGTAATGGGCAAAAGACTTTATTGGTCTTTCGTTCAGGCTGAGTTTGTGTTTGGATGGCCTAAAGTTCGCTGAACCCCCATATCGTCCGCCGCTTACGTAAGCCCGGGAGCGGTCGGAGGTCAGGAGCGAATGCCATCGAAGCTCGAGTTGGCCGTCCGACTCTTCGCCGCCCTGGTGCTGGGCGGTGCCATCGGCTTCGAGCGCGAGGTCACGGGCCAGGTGGCCGGGCTGCGGACGCACATGTGCGTCGCCCTGGGGGCGGCACTGTTCGCCATCGTCTCCGCCTTCGGCTTCGAGGAGTTCGTCCGGCCCCGGGCCGAGACCAATCTCCAGGTGGACGTGTCCCGGGTGGCGTCGAACATCGTGACCGGGATCGGGTTCCTGGGGGGCGGGGCCATCATCAAGGAGGGGGCCACCGTCAAGGGCCTGACCACCGCGGCGAGCCTGTGGGTCACGGCGGCCGTGGGCAGTGCCGTGGCCATGGGGGAGTACATGATCAGCGCCGTCTGCACGGTCGCCCTGGTCCTCTCGCTCACCATGCTCCGGGGCCCGCGGGTGTGGCTGCGGAAGCGGTTCGTGGATGTGGAGGAGGGGGTGTCCATCCGGCTGCGGTCGGCGGAGGACGCCGGCGAGGTGATCAGGGCCCTGCGGGGGATCCCGGATCTCGAGGTCAGCTCCCTCGCCCTGCGGGGCAGCGATGAGGAGGTGCTCGTCCAGATCCAGGTGACGGGGAACGTGGAGGTCCGGCTGGCCGAGCTGGCCGAGCGGGAAGACGTCGTGGACGTGAGGCTCGCCTCCTGAGAAGGGGCGCTCAACCGTTGAGGGGTGGAGTGATGGGAGTGGAGATGAAGCGGACCCGCCCGGGCCCGAACTACCTCATTGTGGTGGTGGCGTTGGCCAGTGCCACGCTGCTGCTGCTCGCCGACCGGTATCTCGGCGACCATTCCCACGGCCTGGCGGACCAGAGCCAGCTGGCCGGCTACACCGATCATTGCGTGGAAGACGGCGGTGAGGCGGACGGAGCGTTCGGTCCCTCCCTCGACGAGTCCGGACACTCCGAGCCCTGTCCCGAGGCCCCGTGGGCTCCGGGTACCTCGCTGCTGACCGCCGGTCCGGCGGGACCTCCCGGCCCCGCAGGGCCCGCGGGTCCGCCCGGTCCCGAGGGGCGCGCCGGTCCGGCCGGTCCCGCAGGTCCGACCCCCTCCGTCGCCACCGTGCGAGCGGCGGCCGCGGTCCAACCCGGACCCCAGGGCCCCCCGGGCCCGACGGGTCCGGCCGGGCCCGAGGGCATCTCCGGCTACGAGGTCGTCACCGCCAAGCTCGTGCTCGATCCCAACACCCGGGGCCAGCGCTCGGTGCCGTGTCCGGAAGGCAAGGTGGCGCTCTCCGGCGGGGTGGCCGCGGCGCCCGGCCGTCCGGCGAAGATCGTGGTCGTCCAGTCGACGCCCCTGCTGGGGGATCCCCCCGGCCGGGGCTGGCGGGCCACCGTGGAGCACGTCGCCGACGCGGCGGACTCGGGGCCGGTCACCGTGATCGTCTCGGCCATCTGCGCCTTCGCCCGCTAGGAACCGGGCCGGGCCCGCCGCTCAGGACAGCGAGACCTCTCCGACGCCCGAGGCGGCGTCGGGCAGCTCACCGGTCACCATGAAGGCCACACGGTGCCCGACGTTGACGGCATGGTCGGCGACGCGCTCGTAGTAGCGGCCCACCAGGGCGACCTGGACGGCCCGGTGGAGGCCGGCCTCACCGTCGTCGGGACTGGCGAAGATGGCCCGGAAGAGCTCCTTCTGGAGCTCGTCCATGACATCGTCCATGTCGGGGAGGGCGAGGGCGCGGGCGGCGTCCTCCTCGGCGAAGGCCTCCATGGCCACCCGGAGCTGGACGCCGGCCTGGCTGCCCATGCGGGCGAGGAGCCCCCGGATGCGGGGCGGCAGCTCGTAGGGGTAGAGGCGCCGGGTCGTCTTGGCCACGTTCACGATCAGGTCCCCGGTGCGCTCGATCTCGTGGATGATGCGCAGCACCGTCACCAGCCGCCGCAGGTCCGAGGCCATGGGCTGCTGGAGGGCCAGGATGGTGTAGGCCCGCTCCTCGATGGCGTGGGTCAGGTCGTCGAGGAACATGTCGCTGGTGATCACCCGGTCGGCGGCGGCCAGGTCACAGTCCAGGAGCGCTTCGGTGCCCGCCGCGATCGCCTCGGCGGCGAGGGCCCCGAGGCGGCCCACGTCGTGGCACAGGTCGTCCAGCTGCTCGTGGTAGCTGCGCCGGATCTCTGACTTGTTCTCGAAGGGCACGGCCGTTGTCATGCCTCCATTGTCACCCGCCCGCCGGTTTCGGCGTCCGAAAACGCCCACTTCCGCTTCTGGTTTCTGGCGTCGTTCACCCATTCGTGCGGATCCGTTCAGGTTGGGGACGCCTCCGGCCCTTACCTTCGAGGATGAAACCTCCATCGACCAGGGGTTGATCCTGTGGACACCAGCACCAGCGTCGTGCCGCCCCTCGTGGCTCCCGGCGTCTCGCACCATTCCGACCTCCCCCGCAACGAGCGGGAGATCGTGTTCGAGATGCGGTTCCTGGAGGTCCGCTACAGCGGCCTGCCGGCGGTGGCGGGGGTGAACCTCGACATCGCCGCCAACGAGATCACGGCGATGATCGGACCCTCGGGGTGTGGCAAGAGCACGCTGCTGCGCTGCTTCAACCGGATGAACGATCTCGTCGCCGGCGCCAGCGTGCGGGGTTCGGTGGCCTACCACGGCCAGGACCTCTACGGCGTCGGGGTCGACCCGGTCGAGGTTCGCCGGCGTATCGGGATGGTCTTCCAGAAGCCGAACCCGTTCCCCAAGTCGATCTACGACAACATCGCCTTCGGACCCCGGCTCAACGGCCGGCGCAAGGGGCTCGACGACATCGTGGAGAGCGCCCTGACCAAGGCGGCCCTGTGGGATGAGGTGAAGGGCAACGTCCACAAGAGCGCCCTGGCCCTTTCCGGAGGGCAGCAACAGCGGCTGTGCATCGCCCGGTGCCTCGCCACCGAGCCCGACGTGATCCTCATGGACGAGCCCTGCTCGGCCCTCGACCCCATCGCCACGGCCCGGATCGAGGACCTGATGGAGGAGCTCAAGAAGGAGTACACGATCGTCATCGTCACCCACAACATGCAGCAGGCGGCCCGGGTGTCGGACATGACGGCGTTCCTGTCGGTCGAGGTGGGCGAGAACGGTGCCGGCGACCACCGCACCGGGCGGCTGGTGGAGTACGACCGGACCGAGACGATCTTCACCCACCCCTCGGACAATCGCACGGAGGGCTACATCACTGGCCGCTTCGGGTAGACCCCACGTCGGGCGCGGCGGGCACTTCCCTCGGGCTTCAGGAGTGCTTGAGGGCGATTCCCCGAATGATGTCGGAGATGTTCTCCAGCCCGTTCACGGAGTCCTCGATGGCCTCCACGATGTCCTTCCAGCGGAGCACGTCGAAGGCGTTGAAGTCGCCGGAGAACATGTGGGCCACCGAGCGCCGGTAGATCCGGTCGGCTTCGCTCTCGAGGCGGTCGATGGCGTCCAGGTCGTCGTCCAGGCCCCGCAGGCGCGACAGCTTGCTCACCAAGGTCACGTTGGTCTCCGCCGCCTTGACGAGCACGTCGGTCAGCTCCATCACCTCGGCCAGCGGTTCGTCGACGTCGTGGAGTACGAGCAGCTCCGACACCGCCTGGATGTCGTCCACCACGTCGTCGATCTGCTCGGTCAGGGCGTGGATGTCCTCGCGGTCGAAGGGGGCGACGAAGCTCTGGTCGAGCCGGCGCAGGATGGTGCGGGTCAGCTCGTCGCCGCGCCGCTCGCAGTCCTTGATGCGGGCGTGCTTGGCGTGGACGTCCTCGAACCGGTCGATCAGGTCCCGCAGCAACCGGGCGCTGTCGACCAGGTTCTCGGCCGCCTGGTCGAACAGGGTGAAGAAGACGTCATCCCGGGGGACGAGCCGGAACCGCACGTGAGGGCTCCCTTCGTCGGGTCGGCGCACCATGGTACCGGCGGGTCGTACCGGCACCCGATGCCGCTCTCTACACTGGTGTCATTATGGAATCGGGGCTCCCGGTGCCGGTGATAGCCGTCGCCTTCGCCGCGCCGCTGCTGGTGCTCCTGTTGGTCTCCGTCTGGGCCCGCCGGGGCGCGGTCCGGCGGATCCAGGGCATCGGGGCCCGGCTGGCCGAGGAACAGGCCATGGCGGTCGAGGGCCGGGGCAGCCTGGAGCAGGCCATGACCCAGCTCGAGCGCTCCGCGGAGCGGGCCCAGCTCGGCCTCGATTCCGCCCGGGCCGACCGCAACCGGCTCTCCGGCGCCTTCGCCGAGCTCGCCGACGGGGTGATGGTGGTCGACGAGCGGGGCGACGTGGTGCTGCGCAACGGGGTGGCGGAGCAGCTCGCCGGTTCCGGCCAGGGCGACATCCCCACCAACGACGCTGTCTGGGAGCTGCTCGACCGGGCGCTCCGGGGCCTGGAGAGCGAGCGTGAGCTGCGCCTGTTCGGCCCGCCGCGGCGGGTCCTGCACGTCCGGGCCGTCCCCCTCGACGACGGCGCCCGGGCCGTGGGGGCGGCGGTGTTCCTGCGGGACATCTCCGAGGCCCGGCGCATCGAGAGCATGCGGCGCGACTTCGTGGCCAACGTGTCCCACGAGCTGAAGACCCCCATCGGAGCGCTCGGACTGCTGGCCGAGACCATGGCCGCCGAGGAGGACGCCGAGCTGCTGCGCCGCCTGGCCGACCGGGTGCTCCACGAGGCCGAGCGCCTGGAGCGCACGGTGGAGGACCTCCTCGACCTGTCCATCCTCGAGGCCCAGGAGGCCCCGCACCGGGACCTGGTCCCCGTGGCCCTGCTCATGGTGGAGGCGGCCGAGCGCATGGCGGGCAGCGCCGAGGCGGCGGGCATCCCCATCGAGCTGGCCGAGCCGGCCGAGGACATCGTCGTCTCCTGCGACCGCCGCCAGGTCACGAGCGCCCTGTTCAACCTCCTCGACAACGCCGTCAAGTACTCCGAGGAGGGGGGGAAGGTCGAGTTCGCCTGCGAGGTCTCGGGCTTCGCCGTGTCCATCTCGGTCCGGGACTACGGCATCGGCATCCCCGGCGGTGATCTCGAACGGATCTTCGAACGTTTCTACCGGGTGGACCGCACCCGCAGCCGGGCCACGGGGGGAACCGGGCTCGGGCTCTCCATCGTCCGCCACGTCGCCCAGGCCCACGGCGGGGAAGTCTCGGTCCACTCCGAGGAGGGGGCCGGGTCCACCTTCAGTCTCAAGCTGCCCCTGGCCGCTGCCACGCGCAGCCGCCGTAACCGGAGGTCCTGACAGACCATGGCCGATCCGCCCACCATCCTGGTCGTCGACGACGAGCAGTCCTACCGCGACGCCCTCGCCGTGTCACTGCGCCGGGAGGGATTCCTGGTGCAGTCGGCGGCTGACGGCCTCGAGGCCCTGGAGCGCTTCGACAGCTGCCGGCCCGCCCTGGTGCTGCTCGACGTCATGCTCCCCCGCATGTCGGGCATCGATGTGTGCCGCGAGCTGCGGGCCCGGTCGCGGGTGCCGATCATCATGCTCACGGCCAAGGATGCCGAGATCGACACGGTGGTCGGCCTCGAGGTTGGGGCGGACGACTACGTGACGAAGCCCTTCCGGCTCCGGGAGCTGGTCGCCCGCATCCGGGCGGCGCTGCGCCGGGCCCCGGGCGAGGAGGAGGATGCCTCGGGTGAGGTCCTCGAGGTGGGCGACGTCCGCCTCGACCCCCTGCGCCACGAGGTGGCGGTGCGGGGCGAGCACGTTCAGCTGGCGCTCAAGGAGTTCGACCTGCTCGAGCTGCTGCTCATGAACGCCGGCCGGGTGCTCACCCGCGACGTGCTCATGGACCGGGTATGGGGCCCGAGCTACGTGGGGGACACCAAGACCCTGGACGTCCACATCAAGCGGCTGCGGGCCAAGATCGAGGAGAGCCCGTCCTCGCCCACCCGGATCACCACCATCCGGGGCCTCGGCTACCGCTACGAGAAGCCCAGGGTCTAGGCCCGCTTCTTGTCGTAGCGGTTGCGCAGGAAGATGGCCGTCCCGTTGGCCAGCAGGACGATGACCATCAGGACCAGGATGGCCGCCGCCGTGTTGGCCTTGAACCCGGCCTGAGGCCGCCCCGCCCAGTCGGCGATCAGCATGGGCATGGCCGTGAAGCGCTCCTTCAGGGAGCCGATGTCGAGGAGGTCGGGGTCGGAGCCGAGCGCGTTGGTCACGGCCCCGACCAGGATGAGGGGAGCGGCCTCACCCAGCGCCCGGGCCAGCGACAGGACGGTGCCGGTCAGGATCCCGGGAGCGGCGTAGGGGAGCACGTGGTGGCGGATCGTCTCCCATCGGGTGGCGCCGACCCCGAAGGAGGCCTCCCGCAGGGCGCTGGGCACGGCCCGGATGGCTTCGGCGGCGGTGATGATCACGATGGGCAGGACCAGGATGGACAGCGTGATGCCGGCCGAGATGACGCTGCGACCCCCGGTGACGCCCCCGAAGCTCTTCACGAAGATGGCGAAGCCGAGGATCCCGTAGACGATGGAGGGCACGCCGGCCAGGTTCCGGATGTTGATGTCGATGAACCGGGTCAGCCGGCTGCGGGGGGCGTACTCCTCCAGGTAGATGGCGGCCGACAGCCCGACGGGGAAGGCGAACCCGATGACGAAGACCGCGATCCAGAACGTCCCCCGCAGCGCCTGGTGGATGCCGGCTTCATCGGGGAAGGACCGCAGGACACCCTGCATGAAGCCCACGGAGCGCTCGGAGAGCACCGACACCCCGTCGCCGGCGATCGTGACCAGCAGGGTGAGCAGGATGAGGATGGAGAAGCCGAGCGAGCTGAGCATGGCCACCCGGAACACCATTCCGGAGGCGTCGAACCGGCGGCCCTCCAGGCGCGCCCGCACCACCCGGGGGGCGGAGGCGGCGGCAGTGCCGGCTGGGGTCGAGAGTCCCATGGGTGGCTCCCTAGTAGGTCTGGCGGAAGCGGCGGACGAAGCGGTCGGCCAGCAGGTTGAGGGCGAAGGTGATCACGAAGAGCACCAGGCCGACGAAGAACAGTGACGGGAAGGTGAGGCCCTCTCCCACCACCTGGTCGGTACCGGTGGCCACCGAGGCCATGGCCGCGGTCATGGTCAGGCCGCCCTGGAGGGGATCGAGGGAGAACAGGCCCCCACCGCTCTTGCCGCCGGCGATGGTGACGATCATCGTCTCGCCCAGGGCCCGGGAGACGGCCAGGATGAGAGACGCCACCACGCCCGAGAGGGCGGCGGGGAGCACGACCCTGAGCACGGTGGTGACCTTCTTCGCCCCCATGCCGTAGGCCGCTTCCCGCAGTGAGTTGGGGACCGCCCGCAGGGCGTCCTCGGTGACCGAGGCGACCAGCGGGATGAGCAGGATGCCCACGCCGAGGCCGGCGGCGAAGAGGGTCGTCTGCGGCGTCGAGGACCGGAGCCACTGGATGACGTCGGGCGAGACGAAGGTGAGGACGAAGAACCCGATGACCACGCTGGGGATGGCGGCGATGGTCTCCAGCACCGGCTTGAGGATCCGGCGCACCATGGCCGGGGCGTACTCCGAGAGGTAGATGGCCGCCCCCAGGCCGATCGGGACGGCCAGGAGCATGCCCGAGCCGGTGACGATGAGGCTGCCCACCAGCAGGGTCTTGATGTCGTACTGGCCCCGGCGGGGGAACCAGCCGTCGCCCCACACGGTGGCCCACTCCACCGTGGACATGAACGTCCACGCCTCCCGGACGAGGGAGAAGATGATGAGGCCGCTGACCACGATGGAGAAGAGGGCGGCGGCGAAGAACGCCGCCCGGACCGTCGCTTCCTTGCGGAGCCGCTTCTTGTTGCCGCTCAGGTCAACGGTGGTGGTGGCCATCGCGCTCCTGGAGGGTCGACAGAGGGCGGGGCATCAGGCCCCGCCCTCCAGTCTGTCGGTTGTGAGGGTGCTCGCTACTTCCCGCCGTCGCGGGTGCCCACGGTCTTGGCCGACCAGATCCCCTTGGTGGCGGTCAGGTCGGTGTCGGCCAGGGCGACGTACTTCACCTCGGTGACGGCACCGATGCCGTCACCCAGGTAGAAGTCCACGAACGGGACCATGGCCTCGTTCTCGGTGGCCTTCTTGGCGTTCACGTAGATGTAGAGGTACCGGGACAGCGGGTACTTGGCCGAGGCGATCGTCGTCGTGTCCGGCGCCACGCACTCGCCGCCGGGCTCCTTGGAGACCTTGACCTCCTTGACCTTGTCACCCTGCTCCTCGGCGTAGGCGAAGCCGACCCATCCCAGCGAGCCCTTCGCCCCCTCGATGCCCTGGATGATGATGTTGTCGTCGGCGGAGGACTGGTAGTCGGGCCGGCTCGTCTTGATCTGGTCCTCTTCGATCTTGCCCGCCTCGGCCCGCTTCTTGGCCGTGGGTTCGAGGGCGAGCTCGACGAAGCTGTCGTAGGTTCCCGATTCCTCCCCGGGACCCACCACGGTGAGGTCGAGACCGGCGGGGAAGGTCGTCGTGGACTTGAGCTCCTTGGCCAGAGCCGAGGCGTCGGTCCACTTCTTCTTGCCCTGCGACTCGGGGCCGATGAGGGCGTAGAGGTCGGCGAAGCTGAGGCACTCCACCGCCGTGTTCTCGGGGCTGGTCATCAAGGTGAGGCCGTCGATGCCGATCTTGAGCTCGATGAACTCGATGCCGTTGGCGGTGCAGGCGTCGGCCTCCGCCTTCTTGATGGCCCGGGAAGCGTCGGAGATGTCCGTCTCCCCGTTGCAGAACAGGACGAAGCCGTCACCGGTGCCCGGCCCGTCGACGTTGACGTCGACGCCGGACTGCTCTTCCTTGAACAGCTCCGCCACCCGGGTGGTGATGGGAGCGACCGTCGATGAGCCGGAGATATTGATGGTGCCGCTGAGCTCTTCGCCGCCCGCCGCAGTCTGGGTCTGTTCCGTGTTGCCTTCGTCGCCGCTGCCGGCCTCGTTGTTGTCGTCGCCGCCGCCACAGGCCGCGCCGAAGAGCATCAGGGCGAGAGCCAGGGCGGTCCAGGTAGCAGGCTTTCGAACATGCAAGGCGATTGCCCTCCTTGGGCGGGGGTCTCTTCCACTCGAAAGGTAAGGGCGCCGGGTTGCTTACGGAGAGTGCGCAAGTGACGCGTAAGCAAACGGCATCAAAACAGTGGGGGAGACCGGCCCGGCTGTGTCACAATCGTCCGCCGCTGAGAGGGGGAACAAACGGTGACGACTTCGGGAACTGATCATCCGTCGTCCGGCGAAGAGGAGGCCACGGAGGAGGCTGCGCCGGCGCCCCCTCCGCCCCGCCGGCGCGCTCCGTCACCTCCGAAGGAGGCCGGGTCGCCCGCGGGCGAAGCCGCGCCCCCCGAGGCATCCCCGGCGGAGCCGCCGCCCGAGCCGGCGCCGGCTGAGGCCCCACCGGCGGCCGAGTCACCGGTCGAAACCAGCCCGCCACCAGCCGAGGCCCAGCCC
>JBOGFE010000386.1:0-2394 GCA_050741935.1 Acidimicrobiia bacterium
CCGGGGAAGCACGGGTTGCTGGCGTTGATCCGCCCCGTGTTGGAGGCCGTGTGCCACCGGTTGATCGTCGTGTCGAACTGCATGCCCGGATCGGCGCACTCCCAGGCCGCTTCGGAGATCTGACGCAGCAGGGCCCGGGCTTTCATGGTCTTCATGGCCTCACCGGAAATGACGGCGTTGAGGTCCCAGTCGTCGTCGTCCACCACGGCCTGCATGAACTCGTCGGTCACCCGCACCGAGTTGTTGGCGTTCTGGTACTGGGTGGAATGGGAGTCGGCCCCGTCGAGGTCCATGTCGAAGCCGGCCGCGGCCAGCGCCCGGGCCTTGCGCTCCTCCACCGCCTTGCACCAGATGAACGTCTCGATGTCGGGGTGGTCGGCGTTGAGGATGACCATCTTGGCCGCCCGGCGGGTCTTGCCCCCCGAGTTGTGGGTCACCACCGAGTGGACCAGGTACTCGTGCACGTCCTCCACGGTGAGGTCGAAGGTCGGGCCCTCCCCCGCCGGCTCGACGCTCACGGGCACGTAGAGCTCCTCGCCCTGGGCGAAGCGGGCCAGCGGCCCCTCCAGCTCGGCCGGGAAGGCGGCGCCGATGCCCGCCGCCCGGGGAAGGCTCATCCCGTAGGGGTGGGCGTCGTGGCGGTAGGACCCGATGGCCGCCCGCAGCGAGGCGCTGAGCGCGAAGCCCAGCCGGTCGAGCTCGGCGTCGACGTGGGGGAAGAACCAGCTGGCCTCGAAGGCCTCGGGCTCCTCCTTGGCCACCTCGATCGCCGTCTCCAGCAGGCGGGCCTTGCCCTCGGAGACGAAGCCCACCAGCTTGGCGAAGCGCCGGACGCCCTCGCCGCCGACCACCCGTACCCGCCACAGACCCTGCTTTCCGGGGACACCCCCAACCCCGGGACCGCTCGTGGGTGCGGCCCCAGGCGCGGTGTCGTCCTCGGCCGCCTCGACCGGAGTTCCGGCCGGCGGACGGGCCTGCGACACCTTGGAGGGGATACCGATGGACAGCAGGAGGCGATGGACGTCGAGGGCCAGACCCCGGCGCCGGGTCCACAGCGTGGGGCAACCGTGCTGGACGTGCCCGTCGGACTCGAAGAGGCCGGCCAGGAAGGCGGACCGGACCGCGGCCGGGGAGGACCGCACCGGCCGGGGCACCGACGCCGCCCCCACCCGCCACAGGCCGTTGTCCCGCAGGAATCGGGCCACGGCCGGAGCACACAGCGTCGCCGGCGGCGGCGCCCCACCCCGGGACGTTCCCATGCCGGCCACCGCCCGGCGCCCGAACACCGAGGTGGTGAAGGCCCGGTACCGCTCGACCAGGGCCTTGTCCTCGCCGTCGAGGTGCACGGCCAGCGCCCCGCTCCCCTCCACCGGCTTGAGCCGTCCCTCGCCGTGGGCCCAGCCGAGCCACACGGCGAAGGCCTCGTCGAGCGTCTCGGGGAGGACTACCTCAGCGGCGTCGGTGGCACCGCCGGGTTCGGCCGCCACCAGCCGCTGCGGGGAGCCGGCGTCGGTGTGGGCCAGGTCGACGACCACGTAGTCGTCGGGGCCCAGCTCATCGGCCTGGCGCCACAGCTCGCCCCGGGGCGTCCGGACCCGGAACCGGTGCTCGGGCGTGCAGGTGATCTCGTCGCCCAGCGCCGTGCGCACCCGCACCAGGGGGCGCACGCCGTTGTCGTGGACGGCGGCGATGGTGCGGAAGCCATGCCGGGTCAGCACCTGCCAGCCCGCCGCCACCGAGCGGATGGGGACCGATCCGTGGTCGGTGACCAGCTCGGTGTCGGCATGGAGGCACTTGATCGTTCCGGCCGAGGCGTCGGCGCCCCGCATGAAGCTGACCGGCCCGCTGGCCGTGCCGCCTCCGGCGAGCGCCTCGACCGACGAGCGGATGTTGGACAGGTTGATCCCCGAGCCCGACCCGCCCTTGAAGATCGTCCCCTCCTCCACGTACCAGTTGAGGATCGAGGACATGGTGTCGTCGACGGCCAGGATGAAGCACGCACTCGCCTGCGCCGGCACGCCCTTCACGCCGATGTTGAACCACACCGGCGAGTTGAAGGCCGCCCGCTGGTGGACGAGCAGGTACTTGAGCTCGTCGCGGAAGGCGTCGGCCTCGGCCTCGTCGACGAAGTAGCCGTCCCGGACCCCCCAGTCCGAGATGGTGTCGGCCACCCGGTCGATGACCTGGCGCAGCGAGGACTCCCGGCCCGGGGTGCCCAGCTGCCCCCGGAAGTACTTCTGGGCCACGATGTTGGTGGCGTTCTGCGACCAGTCGACGGGGAACTCCACGTCGGTCTGCTCGAAGGCGATCGCCCCGTCCTGGTAGTTGGTGATGCGCGCATCCCGGCGATCCCACTCCACCTCGTCGTAGGGATGGACGCCCTCGGTGGTGAAG
>JBOGFE010000387.1:0-4099 GCA_050741935.1 Acidimicrobiia bacterium
CCCTGGCCCTGCGGGGCGGCCCCACCGTGACCCGGGGCATCGTCTCGGCCGTCGACCGTTCCTTCGAGACCGACTCCGGCACCATGACCGGCCTCATCCAGACCGACGCCTCCATCAGCTCGGGCAACTCCGGCGGTCCGCTGGTCAACGCCTACGGCGAGGTCATCGGCATCAACACGGCGGTGGCCACCGGCGGGCGGACGGCGGCGGCCGAGAACATCGGCTTCGCCATCGCCATCGACCGGGCCCTGCCCGTGGTGGAACGCCTCCGGGGCGGCGCCTCCACTCCCGTCGGCTACCTCGGGGTGACCACCGCCGACCCCACCGACGGCAGCCGGGCCGCCGTCATCGTCAGCCTCGAGGCGGGCTCCCCGGCCGCCGCCGCCGGCCTCCAGGCCGGGGACCTGCTGACCCACGTGGCCGGCCGGGCCGTCGCCGGCGCCGCCGAGCTGGCCGGTGTGGTGGCCGAGCACGAGCCGGGCGAGACGGTCGAGGTGACGGTCCTGCGGGCCGGCCAGACGCTCACGCTCCCGGTGACGCTCGGTACCCGGCGCAACGGATGACAGCCACCCCCGACCAGGCGTTCCGAGGGACCGACCGGGCGACGCGGGTGCTGGTGGTCGACGACGAGGACAACATCACGTTCCTGCTCTCCAGCGCCCTGCGCCACTTCGGCTTCGACGTCGAGGTCTCGGCCTCGGGCCGACGGGCGCTCGAGGCCGTCGCCTCCTTCGCTCCCGACCTGGTGCTGCTCGACGTGATGCTTCCCGACCTCGACGGCTTCGAGGTCGTCCGGCGCCTCCGCTCCCAAGGGGTGACCGTCCCGGTGCTGTTCCTCACCGCCCGGGACACCACCGAGGACCGGGTGCGGGGCCTGACGCTGGGCGGCGACGACTACGTGGCCAAGCCCTTCAGCCTCGAGGAGGTGGTGGCCCGCATGCACGCCATCCTCCGCCGTCAGGGCGTCGCCAGCCGGTCGTCCCTCCTCGGCCTGGCCGACCTGGAGATGGACGAGGACGCGCACCGCGTCCGGCGCGCCGGGGCGCCCATCGAGCTCTCCCCCACCGAGTACAAGCTGTTGCGCTTCCTGCTCGTCAACGCCGGCAAGGTGCTCACCCGGGCGCAGATCCTCGACCACGTCTGGGAGTACGACTTCGGCGGCAACACCAACGTGGTCGACACCTACGTCAGCTACCTGCGCAAGAAGGTCGACCGCTTCGACCCGCCGCTCATCCAGACCGTCCGCGGCGTGGGCTACTCCCTGCGCCTCGACTGAGGGGCCAAGTCCCAGCGGTCTGCCAGTCCGCTCGGAGCCGGCTCTGAGGTTCGGGCCCGATCATCAGCTTGTCGGGCGAACGAAGCCCCAGAGCGAAAGGAAACAGGTCCCTCCGATGACCACCAAGGACAGCATCCTGAAGACCCTCGCCGCCGCCGCCCTGGGCGTGGCCGGCGTCCTCACCCTCATGAACGTGGCCTCCGCCCAGGAAGCCACCACCACCGACCCGGCGGTCGAGGCCCCGGCCGACGTCCCCGCCACCGACTCCGCCGACGACGACGAGAACTGCCCCGAGAAGGACGGTTCCGGCGGCGCCTCGGGCAGCGACAGCACCGACGGCTCCGGCGCTTCCGGCGCCAACGTGGGCTTCCGCCGGCTGTAGCCCGGCCGGCACCGACGTCCCGCCCTGACTCCCGATGGCGGCCGGACCCTGCGGATAGGGTCCGGCCGCTCCCTTTTGTCGACAGGAGAGCCTCGATGAGCGAGCAGATCGACCGCCGGCGGGCGCTCGCCCTGTTCGGCGCCCTCGGCTACCGGGGCCGTAGGTTCACATCCGCTGCCAGGTGCAGCTCAACAACACCGAGGTGCTCACCAGCCAGCTCTGCTTCGACGAGCAGCTCACCTCCGAGGTCTACAAGGCCCAGCCCTACGCCTCGGATACCGGCCGGGACACCTTCAACACCGACGACGGCATCTTCAGCGACGAGACGATCCTCACCGTGTCCAGGGACGGCGACGGCTACCTCGGCGTGATCAACCTCGACGTCCGGTCGGCCTAGCGGCGGGCCGGACGGCCGAACGGGCGAGCCGGAAAATGGCAGGTCCACTACCCTCGTTGCCCAAAGGCGCGCGGCGCGGGAGGCCGGACATGACGGACCTGACCTTCAACGTGGCACTTGCGGTGGCCGGCTTCATCACCGTGTTCGCCTGTTTCCGGGGCCGTCAGCAGCTCGGGGCGGCCATGGAGGAGATGCGCTCGAACCACCGCGAGCTCCTGGGCGAGATCCAGGGCATCCTGGCCCGGATCAGCGGCGACCTGGACCGCCTCCAACGGCTGATCCCACAGGACGACGCCTCGGAGGCGCGCCACGTGGCCCAGGGGTTGGTGCGCGCCATCGACGAGATCGTGCTCATCACCCGGGGCGACTGGCGACAACAGGCTGAGCCTGACCCCAAGAACTGACAGCTGCTGTCAGCGGGCGCGCACACCTGGCAAAATGCGAGGGTGACCGAGCGCGAACTCTCACCCAGTGACGGAATCGCCCCGGGCGACGAGGTGAAGGTGCGGATGCTCCTGGGGGGCGGTTGCCTCGTCGCCGGGCTGGCGATCCTGGCCATGGCCCAGGGCGCCTTCACCCGGGGGGGCATCTACCTCGGGATCGGCCTGGTGTGCATCCTGCTCGGGGTGCGGATGGCCCAGTCGGTGACCGAGGGAGCCGAGGCCGCCGGCTACACCAGGTGGTACACGGCGGGGTTGGGCCTGGCCCTCATGGCCGGCGGGGCGGCCGTGACCGTGCCCGCCCGTGAGGCCGAGACCACGAACGGGCAGGTGGTGCTCTTCCTCGCCGCCGGGATTGTGCTGTGGATGGGGGCGACCTGTGTGATCGCCGCCATCGTCAAGGCCCGGAAGGCAGCCGCAAGGTAAAGACCGCCCCGCCGGAGGCGACGTTGGCGGCGGCCGCCGTCCCGCCGTGCTCGGCGGCGATGCCGGCCACGATCGACAGCCCCAGGCCCGTGCCCGGGCCGGTGCGGGCCCGGTCGCCCCGCCAGAACCGGTCGAAGACGTGCTCCAGGGCCTCGGTGTCGAGGCCCGGTCCCCGGTCCCTGACCGTGACGGTGGCGTGGCCGTCCGCCAGGTGGGCGCCCACCTCGATGGGGGTGGCGGCCGGCGTGTGGCGCAGCGCGTTGGTCACCAGGTTGGCGATGGCCTGGCGCAGGTGGTCCCGGTCGCCCTGGATGACCACCGGCTCGGGGGCGTCGAGGGTGATCGGCCGGTCGGGGGCGGCGGCCACGGCGTCGCTGCAGGCGTCGGCGGCGAGCACGGCCAGGTCGACCGGAACCCGCTCCACCGGACGGGTCTGATCCAGGCGGGCCAGGAGCAGGAGGTCCTCGACCAGCGTCTTCATGCGGCCCGACTCCTGTTCGACGCGGCGCAGGATGACGGGCAGGTCGACGTGGTCCTGGTTGGCGCCGAGCCGGAACAGCTCGGCGAAGCCCTGGATGGACGTGAGCGGCGTGCGCAGCTCGTGGGAGGCGTCGGCCAGGAACTGGCGCAGGCGCTGCTCGGTCGCCTCCCGTTCGGCGAAGGCGGCTTCCAGCTCGCCCAGCATGGTGTTGAGGGCGAGGCCGAGCTGGCCCACCTCGCTCCGCTCGTCGGCCGGCTCCACCCGCTGGGACAGGGCACCGGCGCTGATGGAGCGGGCCGAATCCGCCATGTTCTCCAGGGGCCGGAGGCCCCGGCGGAGCAGGAGCCAGGACCCGCCGGCGAGGATCGAGAGGAGGACGGCGGCGGCCACCGCCTCGATCGCCACCAGCTTCCGTAGCGAGGACTGCACCTCGGAGAGGGGGACGGCGACCACGACCAGGTTGCCGCCGGTGGCCGCGCTGACGTGGACCCGCCACCGGGTGGTGCCGTCCACCGAGCCGGTGTTGAAGAACCCGTCGGCGGCGGTGACCTCGTCGGGCAGTTCGGGTTCGGCGGTGGTGCTGGAGAGCTGGATCCGGGAGAGCACGGTCCCCTGGGCGTCACGCAGGTCGGCGTAGGTGCCGGGCGGGACCACCACCGGCGGCGGCCGGCGGCCCCCGCTCCCCGGCCCGGGGCCG
>JBOGFE010000388.1:0-10094 GCA_050741935.1 Acidimicrobiia bacterium
GCTGCCCATCCCCGAGTACGACGGGCTCTCGGCCTCCCAGGTGGTGTCGCGCCTGTCCGGCCTCACCGCCGACGAGCTCGACGCGGTGGCGGCCTACGAGGCGGCGGGCCGGGGACGCAAGACCGTCCTCGGGGCCATCGACCGGCTGCGGTCCTAGGCGCCCCCTGATGGCCGAGGAGGGCGTCCGCCTGGCGGTGGAGGCCGACGTGCCCGCCATCCTGGACCTGGCCGCGGCCCTGCGGGCCGAGCTGACCCCCATGCGGGGCGGGTACGTCTGGTCGGTGCGGGAGGCCCGGCCCGAGCCCCTGGACGAGGGCTACCGGGCGATGCTCGACCGGGACGGCACCCGCCTGGTGGTGGGCACCATCGACGGCATCCCGGTGGGCTTCGGCGCCGGCGAGGTGGAGGTCCTCCAGGACGGGTCCCGCCTGGGCGTGGTGTTCGAGCTCTTCGTCGATCCGGAAGCCCGGGCCATCGGAGTGGGGGAGGCCATGCTCGGCTCCCTGGTCGAGTTCTTCGCCGACGCCGGCTGCGTCGGCGTCGACGCCTTCGCCCTGCCCGGGCACCGGGTGACCAAGAACTTCTTCGAAGAGTCGGGCTTCTCCGCCCGGGCCATCATCATGTACCACCGGTTCGCCAGTGACTGACGGTTCGGTCGAGGTGGCGGTGGGGGCGGTGGTACGCCGGGGCGACGAGATCCTGCTCGTCCGGCGGGGGAGAGGAGCGGGAGTGGGCCGCTGGTCGCTCCCCGGCGGGCGGGTCGAGTTCGGCGAGACGCTGGCCGGCGCCGTCGCCCGGGAGGTGGCCGAGGAGACCGGCCTCGACATCGAGGTGGGCGACTTCATCGGCTGGGCCGAGCGGATGGGGACCGAGCCCTTCGACTACCACTACGTGATCCTCGACTTCGCCGCCTCGCCCCGCCGGCCCGAGGCGGCCGTCCGGGCCGGGGACGACGCCGACGAGGCCGCCTGGTTCCCCTGCGCCGACCTTCCCGACGTCGATCTCGTCGCCGGCCTCTACGACTTCCTCACCGGGTCGGGTGCGCTGAAGGCTCACGCCACAGGTCCATGACCGTCAGGCCGACATCGGCCAGGAGGCGGCGCAGCAACGGCAGCGACAGGCCGATGACGTTGCCGTGGTCGCCGGCGATGCCGTCGACGAAGGGCGCGAACCATCCGTCGAGAGTGAAGCTGCCCGCCACCTGGAGGGGCTCGCCGGTCCGCAGGTAGGCCTCGAGCTCGGCGGCGGTGATGGGGGAGAAGCGGACCTCGGTCGCCGCGGTGGCGCTGGACCGGCGCCCGCCGGCGCTGTCGATCACACAGTGCCCGGTGCACAGGACGGCCGACCGGCCGCCGAGGCGGCCGAGCCGGAGGCGAGCCTCGTCCACCGTGGCCGGCTTGCCGAAGGCCTCCCCGTCGACGTCGAGGACCGAGTCGCAGCCCACGACCACCGCGCCGGCGACGTCGGGCCGGGCGGCGACCGCCTCGGCCTTGGCTTCGGCCCGGGCCAGAGCCACGGCCCCGGGCCCGGAGCCCGTCCCGCGGACGGCCTCCTCGTCGATCCCCGAGACCACCACCTCGGGGTCGAAGCCGGCGTGGCGGAGCAGCCGGAGCCGGGCGGGGGATGCGGACGCCAGGACGAGCCGGCGGGCGGGTGGCATCCCGGCAGTCTGTCCATGAGCGGCGCCGGCGTCGAACCCCCGGTCCGGCAGGGCGGGGGACGGGTGTGGGACTCTCGTCGGATGCCCACCCAGGTCGAGCTCGCGGTGACCGGCGTCGCCTCCGGCGGTGAGGGCGTCGCCCGCCTGGAGGACGGCCGGGTGGTGTTCGTCCGGGGCGGCCTGCCCGGCGAGTGCGTGCAGGCGGTGGTCACCGAGGAGCGCCGCCGGTTCCTCCGGGCCACCACCCTCGACGTCGTCGACCCCTCGGCGGACCGGGTGGCGCCGCCCTGCCCGCTGGTCGACGCCGGCTGCGGCGGCTGCGGCTGGCAGCACGTCACGCCCGACGCCCAGCGCCGCCTGAAGGAGGACATGGTCCTCGACACCCTCCGGCGGGCCGGCGGGATCGACCCACCCCCACCCCGGCCCGGCCTCCCGCTGGCCACGACGGGGTGGCGCACCACGGTCCGGGCCGCGGTCGACGACGACGGCCGGGCCGCCTTCCGCCAGCACCACAGCCACGACACCGTGGGACTCGAGGGCGGCTGCCTGGTGGCCCACCCGCGGGTGGACGAGGTGCTGCGCACCGGTCACTTCCCGAACCCGGTCACGGAGGTCGTGGTGCGGGCCGGGGCCTCGACCGGCGAGCGCCTGGTGCTGGCCCGGCCGACGGCCCGAGGGTGCGAGGTCCAGGCCGACACCCTGCTGGTGGGAGCCGACGAGCTGGCGGCGGGCCGGCGGGCGTGGTTCCACGAGGAGGTGGCCGGCCGGCGGTGGCGGGTGTCGGCGGAGAGCTTCTTCCAGGGCCGGCCCGACGGCGCCGAGGCGCTGGTGGCGGCCGTGCGGGAGGCGGTGGGCGACACCCTCGTCCCCGGTGCCCGTCTCATCGACCTCTACGGCGGGGTCGGCGTCTTCGCCGGGGCGCTGGGCGCCGGTCACGACGGACGGGTCATGGTCGTGGAGACCAACCGCTCCGCCCTGGCCGACGCCCGGGTGAACCTGGCCGACCTGGCCGACGCCCGCATCGTGGGAGCGGACGTGCGGCGCTGGCGCCCGTCCGCGGCCGATGTGGTGGTCGCCGACCCCTCCCGCCAGGGGCTGGGTGAGGGCGTGGTCGGCCACATCGGCGCCACCGGTGCCCGGACCCTGGCGTTGATCTCCTGCGACGTCGCCGCCCTCGGCCGCGACGCCGGCCTCCTCGCCGGCGCCGGCTGGAACCTCGAGTCGCTGTGCCTGGTCGACCTGTTCCCCCACACCCCCCACGTGGAGGTGGTCACGGGCTGGAAGCGCCGCGACCGATAGGGTGATCAGCGGCGTCATGACAGCTTCGACCGAACCTGTCCCACCGGCCGGGAACCCAGCCGACCCGGGCCCGACCCCGGTGTTGGCGCGGGTTCCCGCGGGGGAGAGCTACGACCCGTGGGCGACCGAGCTGGCCCGGCTGGAGGACGCCGCCGGGATCATCGGCCTGGAGGACAACATCCTCAAGATGCTGTCGCGGCCCAAGCGGGTACTCGAGGTCTCGGTCCCGGTGCGCTGCGACGACGGCCGGGTGGAGGTGTTCGTGGGCTGGCGGGTCCACCACGACACCGCCCGGGGCCCGGCCAAGGGTGGCCTGCGGTTCCACCCGGCGCTGACCCGCGAGGACGTCCAGGCGCTGGCCATCGCCATGACCTGGAAGTGCGCGGTGGTCGACCTGCCCTTCGGAGGCGGCAAGGGCGGGGTGCGCTGCGACCCGCCCAAGCTGTCCATCTTCGAGCTGGAGCGGCTGACCCGGCGCTTCACCTGGGAGATCCTCCCCATGCTCGGCCCCGACCGGGACGTGCCCGCCCCCGACGTCAACACCGACGAGCGGGTCATGGCCTGGCTGATGGATACGGTGGCCATGGCCCGGGGCGAGGCCGTACCGGCGGCGGTGACGGGCAAGCCCCTCGAGGTCGGGGGCGTGGCCGGCCACCACGGCGCCACCGCCGAAGGCCTGACCATCATGGTGCGCGAAGCCTTCTCCCGCCTGGGGATCCCGGTGGCCGGGTCCCGCGTCGCCCTCCAGGGCTTCGGCAAGGTGGGCGGCCCGCTGGCCTACCTGCTGTCCAGCCTCGGCGTCCGGGTGGTGGCCGTGGGGGACTACGCCGGGGCGGTGGCCAACCCCGCCGGCCTGGACGTCGCCGCCCTGGCCGCCCATGTCCGGACCGAGGGCACGGTGGCGGGCTTCCCCGTGGCCGATCCCCTCACGGCCGCCGAGCTGTTCTCGGTCCCCTGCGACGCCTTCGTACCTGCCGCCCTGGCCGGCGCCATCGGACCCGCCGAAGCCACCGCCCTCACCGCCAAGGTGGTGGTCGAGGGCGCCAACGGACCCACCACCCCCGAAGGCGACGCCATCCTGGCCGAGCGGGGCGTCATGGTCGTGCCCGACATCCTGGCCAACGCCGGGGGAGTGACCGCCTCCTACTTCGAGTGGGTCCAGGCCCGCGAGGGCTACCCCTGGGAACCCAGCCTCACCGCCGAGCGCCTCCGGGACCGGATGCAGACCGCCTTCCACGCCGTCTGCGACCGGGCGGAAGCCCTCGACGTCAACCTCCGCCGCGGCGCCAACTGCCTCGCCCTCGAACGCGTCGCCGCCGCCATCCGCTTCCGCGGCATCTTCCCGTAGGGCAGCGTTTCGCATTCCCGGCGGGAGAGGCGAAACTCGGAGGGTGCTGACGTCCCTGGGGGTGCTGACGTCCCTGGGGGTCCTGGTTCGCCGCCCTGGAGCGGGACAACCTCACGGTCGAAGCCAGCCGCCAAACGGTCATTCGCGTCGGATGCCACCGGGCCGCGGAGCACGACGCGCTCGCCGACCAACCGGCTCGGCGTCCCACAGACTCCAGGACCCTCGCTGCCCTGCCCAGGCCGCATCTCATGATTGTTGCAACGCGAGCGGGTGGCGCGCTCTACGGATGCGCGCATGTCGAACCCGCCGGATGACCCACGCCAGCCCCCGACCGGGAGACCGGGGCCGGGATATCTGGCGATCCGCCGCCACGGTTTCCGCTCCACCCTGCCCGAGGCGCCATGCCACGACGGTGTCTCCAGGTCCCCGGGCCGGCTCACATCTTCCGATCTTCGGCGGGGACCTACCCCAGGCGTCGCGACCAGCGCCGGCGTGCGACCTGGGGTACGGCGCTCAGCCCGACGGAGGAGGCCCACCACCGACCTGGGGGAGACCTGTGTCGCCGGTCACAGTTGGGCCGTCGCTCGGTCGCTTGACCACCGGTCTGCTCAGTCGTAGACAGGCTGTGTCTACCGGAGAAAGTGAGGTCTTCCCGATGCCCCACTACCTGCTCCAGGCTGCTTACACGCCCGAGGCGTGGGCGGCGATGACGAAGAACCCCCAGGACCGCTCCACCGGCGTCGCCTCGATTATCGAAAGCCTCGGCGGCCGGCTAGAGGCGTCCTACGTCAGCTTCGGCGACTACGACGCCGTCGTCATGGCCGAATTCCCCGACAACCAGACCGCGGCCAGCTTCTCGATGCGGGCCGCCAGCGCTGGTCACCTGAAGGCATTGCGGACCACACCGCTTTTGACGATGCAGGAGGCGATCGAGGCCATGGGTAGGGCGGGGTCCCTGGACTACCCGGTCCCCGGGTAGCCGAGGGGAGGCCGCCAGGGCGATTTCGGCTTCCCGGCACCGGCTTCAGTACGCGCTAGGACCCGCCACCCAACTCGGTCCGCTGTCTGGTCCGCCGGTCGCGTGCCGACCGGCCCATGCCCGATGACGTTTGGGCGTCCGTCGAGGAGGTGGCCGTCGGGCATCCCCGCACAATCAGCCCTTCTCCCCCAGGCGCCCATAATCCACGTTATGTCAACTACAGTTGAGAGCGCCGCTCTCCCCGTGTGACCACAGGTGGGTGCACTTCTGCTGCTCCAGTCATCAGAACTGCACCCACCTCTTGGTCCGCCCGACCCTGCAGAAAATCACGGGCGCCCCGCCCATCGGCTCCCTACCGTGGCTCCCGGCGCGGGCGACGCGGCCCGCCGGTCAGGAGGTACCCGCCCGTGAGCGCAACCCGGCTGATTGAAGTGGAGCTGTTCGTGACCGACGTGGAGCGCGCCGTCACCCTCTATCGCGACGACATCGGCGTGGCGCTCGAAGGTCACGCCCATCAGGAGGGCGACCCGGTTCATCACCACGCCACCTGGGGAGAATGGGACGCCTCCGACGACGGCTTCCTCATCTTCAGCATTTACGCGGCGGGTAGCGGCGAGGCCACCCGGTCGTCGTTCGGCTTCACCGTCGACCACCTCGACGCCGTCCATCAGCGGGTCGAGGCGGCGGGCATCAAGGTGGTCCAGCCCCCCACCACCCGGCCCTGGGGCCGCAGCGCCACCTATCAGGACGCCGACGGCAACACGGTCTCCCTCACCCAGGCCTGAGCCATGACCTGAGTGCTACATTTTGTAGCATGCCCCGTGTGCGAATTTCGACCACTGTCGATGCCCAGCGGTTGGCCACGGTCCGCCGGCTGATGCCGGTCACCGACAGCCAGATCATCGACCGGGCCCTCACCGCTCTCCTCGAACAGCTGGAGGCGGAACGGGAGCTGGCCGCCCTGAGCGCCGCCCCCTACGAGTCCGACCCCGAGGTCGCCTGGGCCGCCCCCACCGGGCCGGACCTGCCCTACGACGGCAAGGTGCCCGCCGAGGTGCTGCGCCTGGCGGCCAAGCGCCGGCGCCGTCCCCGCTCATGACCGGCCTGGGCCACGGCCAGGTGTGGTGGGCCGACCTGGACAAGGTCCGGCCGGTCGTCGTCCTGACCCGGAGCCGGGTGGCATCCCGCCTCACCCGCGTGCTCGTCGCCCCGATCACGACGACGGTGCGGGGGCTCGCAACCGAGGTTGCCCTGGGGCCGCCCGAGGGGGTGGCCGGCCCCAGCGTCGCCAGCCTCGACAACGCCCAGCTCATTCCAAGTGACTGCCTACTGCGTCGCGCCGGACGAGTCGATCCGGCCCGATGGCCGGAGTTCTGCACCGCCATGGCCAAGGTGATGGCCTGCTGAGGCCGAGGCGGTAGCAAAGCGTGAAAAGTAAACGCCTCGCCGTCACCTCTCCGGCCGGCCGGCGTCGTAGTTCATGGCGGGCAACCGAGCCCGGCCGGACTGGAGTCTCGGAGATGCGCATGCCCCGCTCGGGCATCCTGCGCGATCCGACCCTCCGGAGCTGGCCGAGCCAGGGCTGTCCCGACGACTGCGAGCAGGGGACCTTCGCCACGCGGGTGGCCGATTCCCTCCTCGGCGCCTTCCGGGACCCGAACGTCGTGTTGCGGACCGACCAGCCGCTCCGGGGCGGCGCGACCTACCCCGTCCGCCCCGTCCCCCCCGACCTGGCCGGCCTCGACTTCGTGGCCGTCCACGATCCCGGTGACCACCCCGACTACCAGGGGCTGGACTGGGTCACGTGGCTCGTGTTCTTCGAGGAGCACGACAGCCGCCGGACCGTGGCCGGACTGGCCTTCGACGCCTGGGAGACGTAGCCACCGCTTTCCCACACCGGCGCCGCTCCCCCATTCGACCGCCCCGGAGTTGGCGACTACCCCAGCCCGTAGAGGCGCCGGGCGTTGCCGGCCAGGATCATCCCGGCCCATTGGAGAGCGGTCGACTCCCCCACTTCCTGCTCCTCCACCAGACGCTCCAACACCGCGGCCAGCGCGTCGCGCCACCAGCGGGCGCCGAGGAAGAACATCTCCGGGGCCCGGGAGGCGTCGGTGGCGAAGAGCACCTTGGTGGCCGGGGCCAGCTCGAGCGCCTCGTAGAGCACCTGGCGCCCTCGATGGCCGATGAGGAGCAGGGCCAGGGACAGGTCGACATAGACGTGGGCGTGCACGTGGGCCAGCCAGGCCGCCTGACGCACGTAGGGGTAGCAGTGGAGCAGGACCACGGGGACGCCGGCGGCACCGGCCTCGGCGATGACCCGGCCCAGCAGCGACGGATCGGAGCGGTGCAGCTCGAGGTCGGCATCGCCGATCCCGGTGTGGATCTGGAGTGGCACGGGGCCTTGGGCCTGGGCCACCTCCAGCGCCTCGGCCAGGAAGAAGGCGATCAGCGCCGGATGGACGAGACGGCCCGAGCCCGAGGCGCGCCAGGCCCGGTAGGCGGAGCGGGCCTCGTCGCCTTCGGGGTGGGGCAGGTCGAGGCCGCAGCGGTAGGCGGCGATCGTCTTGATGCCCACCGCTCCCCCGGCCAGGGCAGCCACCAGCGACTCGCGGAAGAACTCCCGGACCTCATCGAAGGGCGGCCAGCGCCGGGCCGACGATTCCACCAGGGATTCGATCCGGACCAGCCGGCGCACCGGGCATCCGGCCAGATCGGCGTGGGCGGCCAGATCCAGCGACCGGGCGACGGGGAACCCGTCGTCCACGAAGACCGCCTCGAAGTTGCAGGCCGACATCAGCCGCTTGGCGTGGGCCTCGAAGCCGGCCGTCTGGCGGGCCTCGGCCAAGGTCGCCTCGTCGGCCACCTCCAGGTCGGCCAGGGCCCGGCGGTAGATGGGGTGGTGTCGCATCTGGGCCCGCTGGTCGGCGTCGGCGCTCTCGGACAGCAGGTCGGGCAGTGCCCATTCCCGGTCGGGGCCCGAGAGCTGATGGGCGTGCTGGTCGATGGCCGGCACGTCCTCCAGCTCGGCCCGCAGCTCCCCTGCCATGCACCCATCCTTTCGGAAGAGCAGGCGCTGCGCCACAGTGGAGGCGTGAGTGCCCGAGGTCAACCCGACACCGGGCCGGTCGCCCTCGTCGGCGCCGGGTCGGTCGGCTGCATGCTGGCTTGCTACCTGGCGGCCGCCGGGCACGACATCGTCGTCTGCGGTCGGGCCCCGCTGGACCGCCTGGTGATGACGATCGACGAGGGCACCGTGGAGCACAAGGTGGCCTGGGCCGCGGGACCGGCGCAGCTCCCGCCGCTGCGTTTCGCCGTGCTGGCCACCAAGATCCACCACACCCCCGGCGTGGCCGACTGGCTGGCGGCGCTGCCCTCGGGCGGCGTCCTGGTCGCCGCCCAGAACGGGATCGACCACCGGGCTCGCATCGCGCCGATGACCGCCGCCGCGGTCGTCCCGGCGCTGGTCTACCCCAACGCCCGGCGGACCGGCCCCGGCCAGGTGAGGGTGCGCCGCACCGGGAGGGGCGTCGTGGTCCCCGACGACGACGCCGGCCGGGCGGCGGCGGCACTGTTCACCGGCAGCGGCCTCGAGGTGGAGGTGGCGGCCGACTTCCTCACCGCCGCCTGGGACAAGCTGCTCGTCAACGTGATCGCCAACCCCCTCACCGCGCTCACCGGCCGCCCGACGGGCGAGCTGTTCGACGAGCCGGCCATGGCGGCGCTCGGATTGGACCTCGCCCTCGAGACGGTCGACGTCGCCCGGGCCGAGGGTGCCGCCCTGACGCCCGAGCACGCCCGCCAGGCCCTGGCCTGGTTGCCGACCCTACGGGGCACCCGGTCGTCGATGCTCCAGGACCGGGCGGCCGGGCGGACGATGGAGCACCAGGGCCTGCTCCGCCCCGTCGTGGCCCTCGGTCAGCGCCACGGAGTGCCCACGCCGCTCACCCTTGCCGTCCTCGCCCTGCTCGACGCCCTGGCCGTGGAACCTGCCTCCTGAGCCGGGCGTTCCTCCGTCGGCGACCGGGTTGGTTACCGGCGCCGGCCCATCCGGCGCGCCACGGTTCCGGCGCCGGTCAGGCCGGCCGCCAGGGTGAGGAGCACACCGATGGGCAGGCCCGTGCGGGGCAGCTGCTCGATGGCCTGGGGGGCGGCGGCGGCCGGGCAGCCGGCTCCGGTGGGGACATCCTGCTCGGCGCGCAGCGGGGCGCCGACGGGGACGGCCAGGTAGGTGGCGTACAACTCGGCGGGCGTGGTGGAGTCGTTGCGGGCCATGTGGGCGTCCCCGACGGGCTCGACGTAGCCCTGGCCGGCCGCGTAGCTCTGGGACGAGCAGCCTGCCGCCGTGGCGTGGAAGAAGGTCACGGCGCCCGACTTGACCGCCACGAAGGTGGGCGTGGCGTGGCTGTGCCAGCCGACGGTGCCGCCGGGCTCGATCACGACCGTCTGCATCATGACGTCGGATGTCGCCGTCTCCGGGACGGTGAACGGCGCGCTGATCTTGGCCCGGACCAGGTTCGTCACGACCGGCGCCGGCCCGGCCGCCTCAGGGCAGGAGGCCCCGGCGGGCTTCGCCTCCACCTTGCGCAGCTCGGCCCCGACGGGGACCCCGACCTGGGTGACGTAGGCCTCCACCGGGGCGGTCCCGTCGTTCTTGGCCGAGTGCACCATGCCGACGTGCTCGAGGTACCCCTGAGCGGCCGCGTAGCCGGTGGTGGTGCAGTCCTCCGCCCCGCCCACGTAGACGGTCAGGCTTCCGGCCGTGACGGCCACGAAGTTCTGCCCGGGATGGCTGTGCCAGGGGATGGCGC
>JBOGFE010000389.1:0-5449 GCA_050741935.1 Acidimicrobiia bacterium
ACCCGAGCGATGATCTCCCGCGAGATCGACTCGGGAACCTGCTGATAGGAGTGGAACTGCATCGTGTACGTCGCGCGACCCTGGGTCCGCGAACGAAGGTCGGTAGCATACCCGAACATCTCTGCCAGCGGCACCTGAGCCCTTACCACCTGGGAGTTGCCGCGCGGCTCCATCCCGGCGACTTTGCCCCGCCGGGAGGACAGGTCTCCGATCACGTCACCCATGTACTCCTCGGGGGTGACCACCTCGACGGCCATGATCGGCTCGAGCAGCGCCGGCTTGGCCTTGCGGGCGGCCTCCTTCAAGGCCATCGACCCCGCGATCTTGAACGCCATCTCGGACGAGTCGACGTCGTGGTACGAGCCGAAGGTGAGGACGGCCCGGACGTCGACCATGGGGTAGCCGGCCAGCACCCCTGACTCGAGGGCCTCCTGCATGCCGGCGTCGACGGCGGGGATGTACTCCCGGGGGATGTCCCCGCCGGTGATCTTGTCCACGAACTCGTACCCGCCGCCGGGCCCGGTGGGTTCGAGGTCGATGACCACGTGGCCGTACTGGCCCCGGCCGCCGGTCTGGCGGATGTAGCGCTGCTCGACGCGCCGGATGGGCTCGGTGATGGTCTCCCGGTAGGCCACCTGGGGCTTGCCGACGTTGGCCGCCACCGAGAACTCCCGCATCATCCGGTCGACCAGCACCTCGAGGTGCAGCTCCCCCATCCCCCAGATGATCGTCTGGCCGGTGTCCTCGTCGGTCCGGACCTGGAAGGTGGGGTCCTCCTCCTGGAGGGAGTACAGGGCCTTACCCAGCTTGTCCTGGTCGGCCTTGGTCTTGGGCTCGATGGCCACCGAGATCACGGGCTCGGGGAACTCCATCCGCTCGAGGATGATGGGGCGGTCCGGGTCGCAGAGCGTGTCGCCGGTGGTGGTGAACTTGAGCCCCACGGCGGCGACGATGTCGCCGGCGAAGACCGCCCCCTTGTCCTCCCGGTGGTTGGCGTGCATCTGGAGCAGGCGCCCCACCCGCTCCTTGCGGTCCTTGACGCTGTTGAGCACGGCGCTGCCCTGGGGCAGGGTCCCGGAGTAGACCCGGAAGTACGTGAGCTTGCCGACGTAGGGGTCGCTCATGATCTTGAAGGCGAGAGCGGAGAACGGGGCGTTGTCGTCCGGGGGCCGCTCCAGCTCCTCCAAGCCCTTCACGTCGGTGCCGCCCACCGGGGGGACCTCGAGCGGGGACGGGAGGTAGTCGATGACCGCGTCCAGCAGGGGCTGCACGCCCTTGTTCTTGAAGGCGGAGCCACACAGCACCGGAACGATCTGGTTGGCGATGGTGCCGTTGCGCAGCGCGTGGCGCAGGTCGTCGGCCGTGATCTCCTCTTCGCCCACGTACTTCTCCAGGACGACCTCGTCATGGTGGGAGACGACGTCGACCAGCTGATGGCGCCAGTGGACGGCTTCGTCGAGCAGGTCGGCGGGGATGTCGGTGGACTCCCAGCGCTCCCCCATCCCCTCCTCCCAGACCAGGGCCTTCAGGTTGAGGAGGTCGATGACCCCCCGGAACAGGCCCTCGGCGCCGATCGGCAGCTGGACCACGGCGGGGACGGCGTCGAGGCGGTCCCGGATCATGGTGACGGCGCGGTGGAAGTCCGCGCCGATGCGGTCCATCTTGTTGACGAAGCAGATCCGGGGAACGCGGTACTTGTTGGCCTGACGCCAGACCGTCTCGGTCTGGGGTTCCACGCCGGCCACGGCGTCGAAGACCGCCACCGCCCCGTCGAGGACCCGCAGGGACCGCTCCACCTCGATGGTGAAGTCGACGTGGCCGGGGGTGTCGATCAGGTTGATCCAGCAGTCCTTCCACTTGGCCGTCGTCGCGGCCGAGGTGATGGTGATGCCCCGCTCCTGCTCCTGGGCCATCCAGTCCATGACGGCGGCGCCCTCGTGGACCTCGCCGATCTTGTAGGTCTTACCCGTGTAGTAGAGGACCCGCTCGGTGGTGGTGGTCTTGCCCGCGTCGATGTGGGCCATGATCCCGATGTTGCGGGTCCTGGCCAGGGGGAACTCCCGGATGAGCGGGGTCCCCTTCTTGGGTTGCACCGACTTCGGTTCTGCGGCCATGTTCCCTTCCCGCCGGGTCCCTGCACCCGGCTCCTCCAGTGCATGGACTTCAGAGCCTCGTGCTCCGAGCCCCGGGGCCCTGCCCCATGCCTGGCCGTATCCCTTCTCCTGCGGGCAAGGTACGGCCGGGCGATTCGCCCGGCCGGTGGGTGGCGGTCGGTCCCGCCTTGCGGTTGACGCCCGGCTACCGGCTCGCCCCCACCCCCCTCGTCGTGTTCGTGCCGCTCAACGTCGTGTTGTTTCCAATCTCGGAGACCTCACCACCTGTAATGCGCGAACGCCGTGTTGGACTCGGCCATCTTGTGGAGGTCGTCACGGCGCTTGACCGAGGCTCCCACGCCATTGGCGGCGTCCATGAGCTCGGCGGCCAGGCGCTGCGCCATCGTCTTCTCGCGCCGCTGGCGGGAGAAGCCGATGATCCACCGGATGGCCAGTGTGGTGGAGCGGCGGGGGCGAACCTCGACCGGCACCTGGTAGGTGGCGCCGCCCACCCGCCGGCTCCGGACCTCGAGGGCGGGCTTCACGTTGTCGAGCGCCCGCTTGAGCGTGGCCAGGGCGTCGCCCCCGGTCTTCTGTTCCATCTCCTCGAGGGCGTCGTAGACGATGCGCTCGGCCAGGGACCGCTTGCCCCGGAGCAGCACCTTGTTCACCAGCTGGGTCACCAGCACCGAACGGTGGATGGGATCCGGCATCAGATCACGGCGGGGGGCGGGGCCCTTGCGCGGCATCAGCTCTCCTTCTTGGCGCCGTAGCGGCTCCGGGCCTGCTTGCGGTTGCGGACACCGCTGGCGTCGAGCGTTCCCCGGATCACCTTGTAGCGCACACCGGGCAGGTCCTTCACCCGTCCGCCACGGACGAGCACGATCGAGTGCTCCTGGAGGTTGTGGCCGATCCCGGGGATGTAGGCGGTGACCTCGATGCCGCTGGTGAGCCGCACCCGGGCGACCTTGCGCAGGGCCGAGTTCGGCTTCTTGGGCGTCGTGGTGTAGACGCGGGTGCACACCCCCCGGCGCTGGGGCGCGCCCTTGAGGGCCGCCGTCTTGGTCTTCTCCGGCTTCGATTGGCGGCCCTTGCGGACCAGTTGCTCAATGGTGGGCACCGCACTCCTCAGGCACTCGACAGAACAAAACACGATAGCTGAGCCGGCCACCGGCCAGGAAACGACGTCCCGGCGCTGAGCCGGCAGGTTGTGGAAGGGTAGGCAACTCTCTACGATCGCTCGGCGTGGGGGGGACGGCTGAGCTGACACCGGGCGCGCTCGGACCGGTGATCGAACACCACGGTGACGCCCTCTACGACTTCGCCCTGGCTGTCACCGGCCACCCCTGGGCGGCGGCGGCCGTGGTGGCCGAGGCCCTGCCGGAGGCGGTGGCCGAACATGGCCCCCGGGTCACCCGGGCGACCCTGCTCGGCTCGATCCTGGTGGCGGCCGTGCCCCGCTCCCCGGCGGAGCCGGTCCTGGCCGCGGACCTGCTCGAACCCGGCCCCGGATCGCCCGACGACCTGCAAAGGGTGTGCCGGGAGGCCACCCAGACCCTCGACGCCCGCCAGCGGGGCATCCTCGACCTCACCCTGCGCCAGGGGTTGGAGGGTGAGGCGCTGGGCGAGGCCCTGGGCATCTCGGCGGGCGAGGTGCCGGCCACCACGCGCTCGGCGGTGGAGGCGGCCGAGCACGTGGTGGGAGCGGTCCTGCTGTCCCGGTTGGCGCAGGCCGACTGCCCGGGCCTGGCCGCACTGCTGGAGGAGGTCGCCCCGGGCACCGAGGCGGACCGTGTGGCCGACCAGGTCGTGGCCCACGGGGAGGAGTGCCCGGCCTGCGGCGACCGCCGGCGGGCGCTGGTGCCGGTCACATCGCTGCTCGCCTCCGTACCCCCAACTCCCGCCCCCCCGGAGATGATGCGCACCCCTCCCCTCCCCCCCGGGGCGGAGACCCACCAGGCGGCGCCCAAGCGCTGGGCCCGTCCGGGACTGATCGTCGGCGCCGCCGCCGGGATGGTGCTCATCATCCTGGCGGCCCTGACGCTCACCCGCGGCGACGAGCGGGAGAACGCCGCCCCCGGCAACCCCGGGGGCCGCCTCGAAGCGCCCCGGGAGCCCCTCGAGATCTCCGCCACCATGGCGGCGACCAACCTGGAGCTGGCCAACCCCGGCGCCGGCGTACTCGAGTTCTCGGCCCACCCGGGAGTTCCGTGGCTCCGGGTCGACCCCGCCGAGGGCCGCCTCGCCCCCGGCGCCCGGGTTCACCTCCAGGTGATGCTGGACCGGGACCGGGCCCCGGAAGGGGAGGCGGCGAGCACCATCCGGCTCCGCTCCACCGGCGGCTCCACCGTGATCCCCGTCCACGCCGCCGTCGAACGGGCCCCCGGACTGTCGGGGCTGACGGTCTCCCCGGAGGCGGCGGTCAGAACCGGTTGCGCGGGAGCCGGTCCGGTCGTGGCCCGGGTGAGCGTGGTCGAGGAATCCGGCGTCGACCGGGTCGAGCTCCACTCCCGCTCCGGCCGGCGGGCCGAGACGGTGAGCGCCATGACCCGGGAGGGGGAGTCGTGGTCTGCCGTCCTCGGGCCCTTCCCGGCCGCCGGCGACATCCAGTGGTGGGTGACCGCCGTCGACATCCGCGGCAACGCCGCCACGTCTCCCCCCGAGGTGCTGGCCGTCACCGCCTGCTAGACAGCGGCCGCCACGGCCGGGCATGGGGTAGGGGCCCCCGTGCTCCGGAGGAGTGGGGTGCAGGGGCCCCACGGGAAGGAAGCATGGAGATAGCCGAGTTCCAGGATCTGATGGAGCGGACCTACGGGGCCCGCGATCGGGCCCGGGGGCGGGCCGCCACCGTGGCCTGGCTGGCCGAGGAGGTGGGCGAGCTGGCCCGGGCCGTCCGCAAAGGCGACGCCGCCGCCCAGCTCCACGAGATGGGCGACGTCCTGGCCTGGCTGGCCTCCCTGGCCGCGCAGCTGGGGCTCAGCCTGGACGACGCCGCCGGGCGCTACGCGGCGGGGTGCCCCCGATGCGGGGACACCCCGTGCGTTTGTTCATGACGGCGGGCACCCGGTGCTCCGCACACGCCCGCCGTTTGCGGCGGGGACCCCACCCCCGCCGCGACAGCAGGCTCTACTCTTCGGTGCCCGTGCCGCCCATGGGCTCGGGGGCGCCGAAGTCGACGATCTCGCCGTCGCCGCCGGTGTCGATGGAGCCCTCGCCCAGGGACCGGAGCCAGTCGGCCAGGTCCTGGTCGGTATCGGAGGAGTAGAAGGGCAGGGGCTGGGCCTCGGGAGCCTTGGTCTCGATGGACCGGTAGCGCAGCATCCCCGTACCGGCCGGGATGAGCTTGCCGATGATGA
>JBOGFE010000390.1:0-3138 GCA_050741935.1 Acidimicrobiia bacterium
AGGGCTGTGCCATCGGCTCTGCGCTCTTTGAGCGCATCCACCAGCCCTACATACGGGAGGGCCAACGAACCGGAGCACTCCGCTTCGGGGATACACGCGCCATGGCCCTGACCGGCGCCCTCTGCTGCTTCGTCCACGCCATCGCCGGCTTCACCAACCACAGCCTTCGCGGGCTCGTCGCCGGACTGCTCGGGCAGGACTACAGCCGCACCCAGATGACCTACGACCTGCGCCGCCTCCGCCTCCACGGGCTCATCGAGCGGATCCCCCGCACCAACACCTACGTGCTCACAGCCGACGGCGCGCGGGTCGCCCTCTTCTACACCAAGGTCCACGGGAGACTGCTCAGACCACTCCTCGCTGCCGCCGACCAGCCACCGGCACCCATCGAACTCCGACGCGCCCTGGCCACCATCGACAAGGTCATCGCCGACTACGCCGACAACGCGCCCCTCCGAACCGCCGCGTAAAACTTGCCGAGATGTTCAACACCACCCCGACAGAGAAGTCCTAGGGGAGGAATTGTCAAGACCTGTGGATCGGGCCCTCCTACCTGATCACGCGGCGACTTCCTGATTCTGCTGTTCAACGGATCGTTCGCTCATGACTCCATTGTGGAATTGGGCTCCGGCTCGGACGAGGGGCGAGGTGGGGTCCGTTGACGGATCGCCAGCGTCCTCGGCGGTGATGCGTCCCGCCGGGTCGTAGACGATGCTGGCGTCCGGCGCGGCAATGGCGAAAAAGCGGACCGTCAAATGGTAAGGGTCACATCACGAAGATTCGACGGACACTTGCACGTTCCGGGTCTGTCACGTCGTACTGCTCCGGGACCAGCGGCGGGTCGATCGGATGCTCGTCCGGGCGTGGCTGGCGAGCGACCTCGTACCACGCGCCCCGTTCCTGGTCGCTACACCACAGACCCTCATCTTCGTCATAGCGGAGATCGTCGAATCTGCTCGCCAGCAATGTCCAAGGCAGTCCCACGGACACACCCGCGGGAGTGATGCCAGCATCGGGCCGTTCTGCGATGAGCATTGCTGCTCGGCCGTCAACAAGGGCGACAGTCACGGCGCCGAACTCCAAGAAGCGCATCCCTCCCCGCCCCCGGACGGTGCCGGGCGAGCCGAGAACGCTCCGAATGCGCTCCTCAGAATCGCCCAGGGTCAAGCCTCCGATGGACCTCCCCGGCGTGATCTGTGCAGGCTCACTCACGGCAGGAACCGAATCTTCTCGACGAAGAACACCATGACGTCTCCGCACGATCGTGCGCTCGGAGCCGTCAGTCACCGACGAACACGAGGAACACGTGAACGCCGTCGGCGCACTCGACAGCCAGCTCTTCGACGTCCTCAAGCACTTCGGAGTTGCCGGTGAGCTGCTTGAGCCGTTGAAGCTCTGGGATCACGGCGCGCATCTGTAGCGCACTGAAGATCGTGTCGCCGTAGGGGTCGACCAGCCCCAGCATCGGAAAATCAGGATCGCCGACCGGCGGCAACACCTTAGCGAGATCAGTGGCACGGTCCGTCATGCGCCGCAGGGCATTGCCACGGGCGTCCCGCAGCTCAACAGTCATAGGCATGCATGCCTCCCGCGTGTGTACTTGGATAGCGGGGCGCGCCGGCTCGAATTCGGGTGAATGAGCGTGCGGCTATTGGGTGAAGAGGGGGATGGCGGCCGGGTCGGGGGCGCGGGCGTAGCGTGTGAGCCAGTCGATGGCGTCGATCCCTTGCTGGGTGGCGGTTCGCAGCACGGTCATGATGCGGCTCTGGGTGTTGGCCCCTCGCCAGGTGCGGTTCCCGCCCCAGACCTTGCGGTTGACGACGGCGGGGCGGACGGCTTGCTCGCCCCGCCAGTTCGTGGCGTCGACGCCGGGGTGGGTGAGGAACGTGAAGAGCGCCAGGCGCTCGTTGTAGAGGTGGGCGACCAGTTTGCGGTTGGCGTCGAAGGGGTGAGCTTGTTCGGCGAGGAGTTCGATGCGATCGGTGAGGTCGGCGGCGACGGCCTTGCGGCGGCGGGTGCTCTCGTCCCGGGCGGCGAGGCCTTCGAGCAGGATGTCCTTGACCTGGCGGGGGGTGCCCCGGGCCCAGGCCGGGTTGTCTTCGATCATCTCGCCCGCTCGTCGGAGGAGATGCGCCACACACGTTTGGTGGGTGGCGGCCTCGTACTTGCGGTACGGCGCCCAGCCGTCACGGACCAGCACGCCGTCGTAGTCGTCGTCGAGGAGGATCGTGGCTTCGGTGAAGCCCCGGCCGTCGGCCACGTTGTAGGCCGTGACCCCTTCGGCGGTGGCGACCCACAGCCACGCCCCGAGTCCACCGACCCGCCAGCCGGTCTCGTCCATCACCACCATCGGGGAGGCGTTGACCCGCCGCACGATCTCCTGGTGCACGGGCACGAGCGAGGTGCCGGTGGTCTGCGCCCCCGAGCACAACGCCCCGGCCGTCACCGGGATCCCCAAGCGGCCAAGGAGACGGGCGCATTTCCCGAACGAGAGGCCGAGCTCGTAGTGCAGCCACGCCGCCCACGCCTTGGCTCGGGGCCCGACCTGCGAACCGGCCGCTCCCAGCGCATCCGAGGCCTGCTCTCCATGGCGGCCCTGGACCCGCTTCCCGCAGCGCCGGCAGCGGCCCACCCCCACCACGAACCGCGTCACGACCGGGCGAGCCTCGGGCAGCTCCACCTGCCACTGCTCCGTGTCCCGCTCGTGGTCCACATCCCCGCCGCACTCCGGGCAGCATCCCGGCAACGGCGCAGCCAGCTCCCGATCCGGCCTCACCGGCACCGCCCGATGCCCATGACGACCGTGCTCGTCCCCCGACTTCCGACCCGGCCGAGCCGGCTCATCCTTCGGGGCGCCTTTCGAGAACGGCGCCGACTGACGCTTCCCCGACCGGCGCGACTCCTCGAGCAGCTTCTCCAGCTCCGCGACCCGAGCGTCCCGAGCAGCCAACGACTCATTCAGACGAGCGACCGTCCCGTTCAACTCGGCAATGGCCGACTCCAAACCAGCGACCATCTTTCGCAGGTCCGCCACCACCAGCGCCAGATCTCCTTGCGGCACAAGGAAGTTCTAACCCACCACGCGCGCACAGTGGTGGATACGCGCGCACCGCGCGACCTAGCCCGCTATCCAATTAC
>JBOGFE010000391.1:0-3921 GCA_050741935.1 Acidimicrobiia bacterium
GCATCGAGGAGTTCACCGCCGGCCGGGAGCGGGGCGCCGGCATCCGGGTCGTGTCCGGCACCAGCACCGGCTTCGCCCACACCGCCGACCTGTCCGAGGCCGGTCTCACCGAGGCGGCCCAGGCGGCAGCCGCCGCCGCCCGCGGGGCCGAGGGCCGGACCATGACGGTGCACCTGACCCCCCGCCCCGCCCCCGCCCCCCATGAGGTGCTCGTCGCCCCCGAGGGCGTCGAGAAGGCCCGCAAGGCGGAGCTGCTCGAGCGGGCCGACGCCGCCGCCCGTGCCGAGGGCGGTGCCATCCGCCAGGTGTCGGCCGCCTACGCCGACGGCCGGCGCCGCATCCTGGTGGCCAACTCCGACGGGCTCCTGGCCACCGACGACCAGGTGCGGACCCGCTTCATGGTCTCGACCGTGGCCTCGGGTGACTCGGGGCTGCAGACCGGCTACGAGGGGCCTGGTCACACCGTGGGCTTCGAGCTCTTCGACGACATCGAGCCCGAGGACGTGGCCCGCATTGCCGCCCAGCGGGCCCTGCGCATGCTCGACGCCCGGCCCGCGCCCTCGGGCAAGCTCCCCGTGGTGCTGCGCCGGGGGGCCGGCGGCGTCCTCTTCCACGAGGCCTGCGGGCACGGCCTGGAGGCCGACCTGGTGAACCGCAACGCCTCGGTGTTCCGGGGGCGGGTGGGCGACCAGGTCGCCTCGCCGCTCGTCACCCTGGTCGACGACGGCACCTTCGCCAAGGGGTGGGGGGCGTTCGCCATCGACGACGAGGGCCACCCGGCCGGGCGCAACACCCTGATCGAGAACGGGGTCCTCACCGACTACATGTGGGACCTGCTCCGGGCCCGCCAGGACGGCCGGGGCCAGAGCGGCAACGGCCGGCGGGAGACCTACCAGAGCCTTCCGATGGTGCGGATGACCAACACCTACCTGCTGGCCGGCGACGAGGACCCCGACGGCATCATCGCCCGCACCTCCTACGGCCTGTACTGCGCCGCCCTCGGCGGCGGTTCGGTCAACACCGCCACCGGCGACTTCGTCTTCGGGGTCACCGAGGCCTACCTGATCGAGGACGGGCGGATCACCGAGCCGGTGCGGGCCGCCAACCTGATCGGCAACGGGCCCGAGGTCCTCCTCGCCATCGACGCCGTGGGCAACGACTTCGACAGCTGGGCCGGCACCTGCGGCAAGGACGGCCAGGGGGTGCCGGTCTCCGCCGGCCAGCCGACCGTCCGGGTGCGGGAGATGACCGTGGGCGGCACCGCCGGTGCCTAGCGCACCGGGCGGCGACGCCGACCTGCTGGCCCTGGCCCGCCAGGTGGCGGGGGCGGCCCGGCCCGGCGAGCAGGTCGAGGCCTACGTGGCCCGGTCCCGCTCCACCGAGGTGAAGGTGTTCGGGGGCGAGGTCGAGTCGCTGTCGTCGGCCACCATCGACGGGGTCGGGGTCCGGGTGGTCGTCGACGGCCGGCAGGGCTACGCCTGGGCCGGGGCGCTCGATCCCGACATCGTGGCCGACACCCTGGAAGAAGCCCGGGACAACGCCGGCTTCGGATCGCCCGACGAGTTCCACGGGCTGGCCACCCCGGCCGACGCCGCCCGCCCCGACGGCGCTCCCGCCCCCGACCTCGACCTGTGGCGCGACGGCCTGGCCGACGTGCCCGCCGACGACAAGGTGACCATGGCGCTCGACCTGGAGCGGGCGGTGCTGGCCGGCGACCCCCGCATCCGGGGCGTCCGGGTGGCGAGCTACGGCGACGGGGCGGTGGAGACGGCGGTGGCCAACTCCCTCGGCGTCGAGTCCACCGCCCGCCGCACGGTCAGCTCGTGCGCCGTCCTCGCTCTGGCCGGCGAGGGCACCGCCACCCGCACCGGCTACGGCTGGTCGGTGGGACGGGAGCCGACCGACCTCGACGTCGACGAGGCCGCCGGCATGGCCGTCGAGCGTACCCTGCGCATGCTGGGCGCCACCCAGATCGCCTCCCGCCGGCTCCCGGTGGTGTTCGACCCCCTGGTGTCGGCCAGCCTCATCGGGGTGGTGTCCGGCGGCCTCAACGGCGAGGCGGTGCTCAAGGGCCGGTCCATGTTCGTGGGCCGCCAGGGTGAGGAGGTGGCCGGCGCCGGCGTCACCCTGCTCGACGACCCCACCAATCCCGAGGCCTACGGGGCCTCCGCCTTCGACTCCGAGGGCATCCCGACCCGGCCGGTGGCGCTCATCTCGACCGGGCGCCTCGGTGCCTTCCTCCACAACGTCTACACCGGGCGCCGCTCGGGCTCGGGGACCACCGGCTCGGCGGTGCGGGCCGCCTACAAGTCGACCCCGGCGGTCGGGGCCCGGGCCTTGCGCCTGGAGCCCGGCCCGTCCAGCCCCGAGGAGCTGCTGGCCCGGGCCGAAGGCGGCATCTACGTCCAGTCGGTCAGCGGCATGGGGACGGGGGCCAGCTCGGTCACCGGCGACTTCTCCGTCGGCGTCGAGGGGCTCATGATCAGCGGCGGAGCGCTCGGTGAGCCGGTGCGGGAGGTGACGGTGGCCTCCACCCTCCAGCGCATGCTGGGTGAGCTGGTGGTCGGCTCCGACCTGACGTGGCTGCCGGGTTCTGCCGCCGGGGTGACGATCCTTGTTCCGGAGATGACCCTGAGCGGGTCGTGAACAAAGCGTAGAAATCGGGCATCCGATCGTAATTCGCGCCCACCCCGGACGTCTCACTCTCTGACACGGCGCTTCCGCCGGTCAGAGAAAGGATGCTCCGCCATGCGCCTCCCCCTCGCCGGTGCCATCGCCGTCGCCGGTCTGCTCACCCTCACCACCCCGGCGCTGGCCGGCGATGAGGGCGCCGGCCACGACGGCCCGGGAACTTGCCCGACCCCCTCCTGCGACGTCGCCGTGGCCGCCACCACCGACGGCCAGCTGCTCCTCCTCGACGCCGCCAGCGGCGGCGTCTGGGGCCACCTCGACCACAACCGTCCCCCCACCAGCAGCGACCGGGGCGCGCCGATCGACGCCATCTCCCTGACCCCGTCCCGCGACGAGGTGTACTACGCGGCCAAGGACTGGAGCGACGGCGGCCGGGACATCCTCGCGGTGGGGATCGACGGAAACGGCCGCCGGCTCGTGGTGGAGGATGCCGCCTCGCCGGCAGTCAGCCCGGACGGCCGCTTCCTCGCCTACTCCTTCAGCCCCGACCCCGACAGCGGGCGGACCTCGATCGCCATCCGGGAGCTCGCCACCGGGACCGAGCGCACCTTCGGGCCCGGCGCCGACCCCGACATGGTCTTGGGCGCGGTGAGCGACATCGCCTGGTCGCCGGACTCGACCCGCCTCGCCTTCACGCACGACTACGAGGGCACCGAGCTGTGGCTGCTCGACCTCCTCTCCGGCACCAGCGACTTCTCCGGTGCCCGCGACCTCGGCCCCTACCGGTCACCGTCGTGGAACAACGAGGGTCTCTTCGCCACCGAGTGGTCGGACGAGCGCCGGGGCCTGGTGGCCCGCCTCGACCCCGCCGCCGGTGGGTTCACCCCCTACAACACCGAAGGCGGCCTGAGCCTGGACGAGGCCGAGGTGTACGGGGTCGACGTCCGTGACAACTGGGGCACCGACCTGCTGGTGGTGCGGGGCGCCAACCTCGAGGGCGGTTCGGCGGGACGCTCCGGCGCCCTCGACCGGGTCGACGCCACCGGCGCCATCCGCCGCCTCGGCGCCGGTTATGCCGTCGCCGCCTGGTAGGCCCCCCGGATGTCACCGATCGGTAGCGGCCCGGCTCGACCGGGCCGCTACCCTTTCCACCCCATGAGCAAGAAGACCAAGAAGCGCAAGCTGAAGTGCCGCCGGAACAAGGCCAACCACGGCAAGAAGCCCAACGTGGGGCGTCGGTAGCCAAGAGCGGCCGCATCCTGGTCGGGACCTGTTCCTGGACCGACCAGA
>JBOGFE010000392.1:0-7928 GCA_050741935.1 Acidimicrobiia bacterium
GGCCTACTGCGACGCCGGCGTCGGCCTGATCCTGCTCGTGCGCCCGGACCGCTCGACGCCGGGGCGCTTCCGCACCCTGGCCAACGCCTGCGGCTTCTACCAGAGCCTCGCCATCCTGGTGGACCCCGATCTCGAGGACGCCGCCGCCGTGGCCGCCGACCTCGGGCTCCACGGCGCGGTGGTGGCGGCGCCCACGGGCGACGAGCCCGGCATCCTCGGCGGGGGCGTCTCATCCACCTTCGAGGTCCTGTCCGCTCCCCCGCGGCCGGACAGCTTCTTCTGGTCCTTCGCCGGCGAGGTCCCCTCCGGCGCCAGCCCCGAAACCCTCGCCGCCCTCGGCACCCGCCTCACCGGCGGGCAGTAGCTCTCGCCCTACGAAGCCGGCGGGACGCAGGCCACCATCCCCATCGAACCCAGGCACACCCGGCTGCCGTTGTCGTCGTCGGCCAGCGGAACAGAGGTGACGCCCACCAGCGCCACTGCCACCACGAGGCCGGCGAGCAAGTGGCGGAATCGCTCGATCATCACGCTCGCCTCCTATTTCGGTAAGCGAATCCTACCCCAATGACCACACCTTGCACATCCGCCCCAGCCGCCGGGGCCCCCCAACCTTCGTCGCGCGTTAGCCAAGTGCACGTCTGCGGTGCATTTCGCTAACGCGCAACGGGGTGGGCGGCAGGTGGGCGTCAGGTGCGCCGGCGGTCAGCTCTCGTAGGCCTTGTGGATGTACTGGGTCTTGAGCGACGTCCGGGGCAGCGTCCCCTCGGGGATCAGGCGGATGTCGGCGGTGAAGTTGAGCCGGCTCCTGACCGCGGCCCCCACCTCGCCGGCCAGGGCCGCGTGCGCATCCGCCGGCACCGCGTCCGCCACCTCCACCTCCACCGGCAGGGGCGGCGTGACCAGGGGCCCGGGACGCTCGAGCACGACGCGGATGTGCCCGGTGGTGCGGGGCACGAAGCCGGCGACCACGTCGCGGACGGCCGACGGGAACACGTTGATGCCCCGCACCAGCAGCATGTCGTCGGTCCGGCCCAGCGTGGTGATGCGGGGGGCGGTGCGCCCCGAGGGCGTCTCGCCCATCATCACCCGCACGTGGTCGTGGCTGCGGAAGCGCATCAGGGGCGTGGCCTCCCGCTCCACTGCGGTGTACACCAGCTCGCCGTCGGCCCCGTCCTCGAAGGCCTTGGGCTCGCCCGTCTCGTGGTCGATCATCTCCAGGTGGACCTCGGCCTGGCCGCAGAAGTGCATGCCCGCCTCGTCGTCGGACTCGGCCCAGCACACCCCGGCGATCTCCCCCATCCCCATCACGTCCCGGACGGGACAGCCCCAGACCCCGGTGATCTGCGCCCGCACGGCCGGGATCTGCCCCCCGGGCTCGCCGCCCACCATGAGCCGGCGCAGGCCCAGCTCGGCGGCTTCGATCCCCAGCGTCCCGGACACCAGCTCGCCCAGGTAGCCGGCGAAGGACGGCGTCGCCCCCATGATGGTGGTCCCCAGCGCCCGGACCAGCTCCAGGGTCCGCTCGGTGCCGGCCGTGGCTCCGATGGGCAGAGCGCAGGCGCCGATGGACGAAGCCGCCGAGATGGCCGGCACCCCGCCGACGAACATGGCCAGGTTGCCGAGCCCGGCGAAGACGTCGGCCGGGCGCATCCCCATGGTCCAGAACGTCCGGCCCATGATCCGGTCCCAGGTGGCCAGGTCGGCGGCGGTCAGGCCGAAGAAGGTGGGCACGCCGGTGGTGCCGGACGAGGCGTAGATCCGGACCACCTCGTCGGGCGGCACGCACAGGTGCCCGCCCAGGGGAGGCGCCTCCGCCTGGCTGGCCCGCTCCTCGTCCTTCTCGAAGAAGGGGATGCGGGCCAGATCGGACGGCACCCGGATGTCGCCGGGCTTGACCCCGGCCTCGTCGAACTTCCGCCGGTAGTGGTCGGAGACGGCGTAGACGCGCTCGATCTGGACCTGGGCCTGCTCGAAGGAGCGGGCCTGCACCTCGGCCCACGGCAGGGTCTCCAGCTCCTCGTCGTAGAGGGCGCCGGAGGGCACCCGGCTCAGCTCCCCCGCCGGGGCAGCTCGGCCACGGCGACGCCCTTGGCCGTCACCTCGCCCCGCTGGTTGGTCGCCTCCAGCTCGCACTCGACGAGACCGGTCGCCCCCCCCTCGTCCCAGCGGCGGACGACCCGGCCCGAGCACCGGGTGAGATCGCCCACCAGGTTGTGCCGGCGGACCTGGGCGTTGAGCCGGCGCAGGAACCCGTCGTCGCCGATCCAGTTCGTCATCAGGTGGCCCAGCCAAGAGACACGCTCGGGGCCGTAGTCGTAGGCGCCGGGCACCCCCACCCGGGCGGCCAGGTCCGGGTCCCAGTGGACCCGTTCGGGGGGCTCGGGGGCGGCGTTGGCGTTGGGGATGGCCAGGGCGGGATGCCGGTCGAACAGGTCGAAGGCGAGGCCGTGGGCCCGGATGTACAGGCCACCCCAGCCCTGGTCGAAGGCGATGATCGACGTGACCGTGAGGGGACCCTTGAGCACGGTCGGGAGCTCGTCGCCGACGGTCACGTCCTCGAACCAGCGGGGTTCCGGGCCCCGGATCTCCTCCGCCCCGTACTCGGCCGCGATGGCCTCGATCTCGGCCGGGGTGTAGGCCGCCGGCTCCACCTTCTCGTACTTGGCCCGCTCCCGGGCCACGTCGCGCTGGGTGCGGAAGCACCACGAGTCGGCCTCGCAGATGACGTCGCCGGCGCCGCCCGGGGGGGCGGGGGTGTCCCCCGCAGCAGCAGAGAAGTTGACCCGGTAGACCTGCTGGACGGCCCGGCCGGAGAACTCGCTGGGCCGGTCGACGAGCTCGGCCAGGTGCGCCCGGGCGGTGATCCGGTCGCCCACCCTGACCGGCCGGCGCCACCGGAAGTCGGTGCCGGCGAACATGGCGTGGACGCCGGGCAGGCCGCCGACGTAGCCCGAGCAGATCCGGTCGAAGGCGTAGAGGATGGTGGGTGGGGCCACGATCGCCCCCCAGCGGCTGGCGGCCGCATGCTCCTCGTCCCGCCACAGGGGGTTGCGGTCGCCGATGCCGTCCGCCCAGTGCCGGATCCCGTCGCGGGTCGCTTCCGTCAGGTAAGGATCCGGGCCGCTCACCTCGACGCCGATCCGGGAGCGCAACTCGGCCAGGGCCTCGTCGGTGATGACCGGGAAATCGGATACCAACGCCATACCACCCCCGTCCTCGGCCCATCGTCCGGCCCAGTTTCAGTATCTTACGTACACGTCAAGTTTGGGTCCGCACCAGGAGGTCACCCCCATGCCCACCTACGCCAGCCCGGAGTGGCTCGCCGCCGTCCAGGAGCAGCTCAACGCCGATCCCGGCGTCGAGGCCCAGGCCAAGAACCTCGCCGCCGACCTGCAGTACGTCATCCAGGCCGAACCCGACAAGGGCTTCCCCGAGACGCGTGAGATCGGCTGGCGCATGGAGGGCGGCCGCTGCGTGGAGACCTGGGAGGGGATGCGGGCCGCCGACTTCGTCATGGTCGCCCCCTACTCGGTGTTCAAGCGGGTCAACACCGGCGAGGCGTCGGCGGCCGACGTGATGATGAAGGGGGAGCTCCAGATCCAGGGCGAGCTGTCCGAGCTGATGGCCAACATGGGCGCCCTGGGCGCCATGCAGACCGTCCTCGAGACCATGCACAAGGACGGGGTCACGGAGTGGCCGGGTTGACCAGGCGCCGGGCCTCCTGTTCACGAGACGAGGTCATAACTTCACGGAGAGCGGCGCAAATCGCCCAAACCCGGTAGAATAGGGACAGTCCCTGGGCAACATCGGGACGTCACTACTGGGGGGTGACGGGGGTGGCAACCACAGCTTCGTTCCGGCGGCGCGCCGGAATGCTCGTCCTACTTCTGCTCGCCGCGGCCGGCGTGGGCCCGGCCGGCGCCATGACCACGGTCAAGAGCGCGCACAACCGGACCTGGGGTACGGCGCCGGCCTCCGACCGGGCCGGCCGGGTGCTGGCCATGCTCGAGGTCGGTCCCACGGTCTACCTGGCGGGCGAGTTCACCGGGCTGGTCAGCCCGTCGGGCGGGCCGCCGCTGACCCGGCCGTACCTGGCCGCGCTCGACGTGGCCGGCGGCCAGCCGGCGTCCTTCGACGCCCGTATGGACGGTCCGGTGCGGGCCCTGGCCCTGTCCGGCGACGGCAGGCGCCTGTACATCGGCGGCGACTTCGAACAGGCGGGCGGGGCGCCGGCCCACCACCTGGCGGCCATCGACCTGTCGACCGGGGCGCTCGACCCCACCTTCGTCCCTCCCCGTCTGAACTCCGGCGTCCGGGCCCTCCTCCTGGCCGGTGACCGGCTCTACGTGGGCGGCAACTTCACCGAGGTCAGCTCGGGTGGCCAGGCCGTCCCCCGGCCCCAGCTGGCGGCCCTGAACGCCGTCACCGGCACCCTGGTCACCACCTGGAGTCCGCCGCCCAACGGCGGGGGCGAGTTCTTCGGCCCGCTGGGCGAGCAGACGTCGACCGGCGACGGCCTGGTCTCCGACCTGGCCCTCTCGCCTGACGGCCGGCAGCTCCACGTGGCCGGTACCTTCGCCAACTTCGGAGGCCGCAAGGGTGTCCTGAGCCTCAACACCCGGACCGGCCGGGCCGCCCGCTGGCAGGCGGAGATGGACCGCCCCGTCTTCGACCTGGCCTACTGGCCCGGAGACCACAACACGCTCTTCGCCGCCACCGGCGGCAAGGGCGGCATGCTCAAGGCCTTCAGCCCCGGCGGCCCGACCCTGCCGCAGTGGCAGATCCGGACCGACGGCGACAGCGTCGGCGTCCTGGCCTCGGCGACGACCGTCTACCTCCTCGGGCACTTCGACAACATCGTCTCGCCCCAGTCGACCTGTTACCGGGGTTGCCCCGGCGGGCCTCAGCGCCACCGCCTGGCCGCCTTCGACCCGGCCACCGGAGCACTCGACACCTGGGCGCCGGTGGCCGACACCCCCACCGGGCCCTACACGGGCGCGATCGGAGCCAACCACCTGTGGGTGGGCGGTGAGTTCACAACCATCAACCAGGTGCCGCAACCGGGCGTGGCCCAGTTCCCCGGAGTGCCGTAGAGCCGGCCGGAAGGGCTACGACACCTCGAGGTCCATCACCATGCCGAGGTCCCGGTGCACCTGGCCGTCCTTGGTCTCGAGGATGCACTGGAGCGTGTAGGTGCCGGGCTCGAGCTCCATGGCGGCCGAGCCCTCGTCGCCCGGGGGCATGGCCTCGACCTCGCCCAGCGGGTCGCCGTTGGCGTCGAGGACCTCGAGCTCGTGGTCCTCGCTGCCCGTGTTGGCAGCCTTGAAGTAGATCTTGTGGCCCTGCACCTTGATCGGGCCCTCGAAGTGGTAGTCGACGAGCCGGTAGTCGAGAACCGCGTCGGCGTCCCCTTCCGCGAAGGCGGGGGCCTCGCTGCCCGTGGTCGTGGGCGTGACGCCACCCGCCGTCGATGAGGTGGTGGGCGCGGCCTCCGCCGTCTTCCCCCGCTGCGAGAGCTCCGCGTTGGCGCCACAGGCGCCGACGACGAGCGCGCCCGCCAGGACGCAAAGGGTCACGCGATTCCCCATGATCTCCCCTCCCATACACCGCCCCCTCGGCGAGTGTGCGGCAAAGCTACTAGGAAAGGTAAGGGATACCTAATTCTCGGGCGATGATGTTGCGCTGGATCTGGGTGGAGCCGCCGGCGATCTCGTAGAGCTTCGCCTCCCGGTAGAAGCGCTCCATCTCGAACTCGGTGGTGTAGCTGTACCCGCCCAGGACCTGCATCCCCCGGGTGGCGGTGCGGGTGCCGCACTCCGTGGCATACGCCTTGGCCATCGACGCCTCCTTGGAGCAACCCAGCCCCTGGTCCCGGCGCCAGGCGGCGTCGAAGGTGAGCCAGCGGGCGGCCGCCGTCTCCGTCTCCATCTCGGCCAGCATGTGCCCGATGGCCTGGAAGGTGGCCACCGGCCGTCCGAACTGGTGGCGCTCCTTGGCGTAGGCGAGGGCCATGTCGACGCAGCGCTGGGCCAGGCCCACGCAGAAGGCGGCCGTGCAGATCCGCTCGACGTCGAGGACCTTGACCAGCACCCCCCACCCGCCGTCGACCGCGCCGACCACCCGGTCTTCGGTGACGGCCACGTCGGCGATGCCGATCTCGCACGTCTGGACGGCGTGGTGGCCGAGCTTGGGGACCCCCTTGATGGTGAGGCCGGGCGAGCGGGCGTCGACCAGGAACACGGTCAGGCCCCGGTGGCGCGACTCGGTGGTCCCCGTCCGGGCGGTGAGGACGAGCTCGTCGGCCACCGCCGCCCCGGAGGAGAAGATCTTGGCGCCGTTGAGCACGAAGCCGCCCTCGACCGGGACGGCCCGGGTGCGGGCCGAGGCGGCGTCGGAGCCCGCCTCGGGCTCGGTGAGGGCGAAGGCCATCTTCGCCTCGCCGGTGGTGGTGCGGGGCAGCAGGCGGGCCTTCTGCTCCGGGGAGCCCGATTCCACCAGCACCTGGTTGCCGAACATCCCCGTGGGGGCGTAGGTCATGACCACCGACCCGCCGATGCGGCCCACCTCCTCGGACACGACCGCCATCTCCATGAAGCCGCCGCCCGAGCCGCCGAACTCCTCGGGCACGCCGATGCCGAAGATGCCCTGGTCGGCCAGGCGCTGGTGCAGCTCGAAGGGGTACTCCTCCTTCGCCTCCACGGCGTCGAGCCACTCCTTGGTGCAGTACGACTCGAGGAGCCCCCGGACGCTGCTGCGGAGCAGCTCCTGCTCCGCGTTCAGGGCAAAGTCCATCTGGTTCTCCCTTGCCGAGGGCTGCGCGCATAGCTTACGTTCACGTCAGATTTTTGCCATGGGTGCGGCGGGGGTTCGGGTTGGGCGCGACGGTCAGCATCGACACCGGGGGGACCTTCACCGACGGGTACTTCACCCGCGGCGACCAGTCGGCGCGGGTCAAGGTCGACACCACCCCGCATGATGTCACCGAGGGCCTGGCCCGCTGCGTGGCCGAGGGGGCCGCCGCCCTCGGCTACCGGGGCGTGCAGGACCTGCTCCTGGAGACCGACGCCTTCCGGTTCTCCTCCACCATCGGGACGAACTCGATCATCCAGCGCTCCGGTCCCCGGGTGGGCCTGATGGTGAGCGCCGGCGCCGCGCCCACGCTCTACGGCGACGGGCCGTCGCCGCTCTACGACGTGTTCCTGCGCCCCGACCTCGTGGTGGAGATCACCGATCCCTGGGACCGGGCCGAGGTGAAGGCCGCCGTCCGGCGCCTGCTGGTGGGCGGCGCCCGGGTGCTGGTGGCCTCGCTGGCCGGCTCCGAGGACGATCCCGGCGGCGAGCAGGCGATCAAGAAGACCGTGTACGGCGAGTATCCCCGTCACTACCTGGGTGCGGTCCCCTGCCTGGTGGCGTCGGACGTCACCCCCCGCCCGGGGCCGGCCCGGCGCACAGCCACCGCCGTGATCGACGCCTACCTGTATCCCGACATGGTCAAGACCCTCTACAAGGCGGACGAGGACCTGCGGGCCCAGGGCTACCCCCACCCCCTCCTCATCGTCCACGCCTCGGGCTCGGTGGCCCGGGTGGCCAAGACGAAGGCGATCGAGACCCACAGCTCGGGGCCGGTGGGCGGCGTGTACGGCTCGGCCCGCCTGGCCGGCCTCCACCGGCTCCCGGCGGTGGTCACGATGGACATCGGGGGGACCTCCACCGACGTGTCCTTCATCGCCGGCGCCGAGGTGCCCACCCAGGCCAACCCCGAGGTGGCGGGCATCGAGGTGCACTCCCCCCGGGTGCGGGTCGACGCCGTCGGCGGGGGCGGCGGGTCGATCGCCCGCCGCCGGGAGGACGGCAGCTTCACGGTGGGCCCCGACTCGGCGGGGGCGGTGCCGGGGCCGGCCTGCTACGGCCTCGGCGGTACCGAGGCC
>JBOGFE010000393.1:0-3704 GCA_050741935.1 Acidimicrobiia bacterium
GTGACGCTCACAGGACCTGCGCCGGCAGGGCCTGGCGGCTGGGGCAGGGGCCCCCGGCCGCACTGCGATGAGCCGCCAGGTGAAGAGCCATGGTCACAGGTCGAAGAGCCCGGCCGGGGGATCGACGACGACCCTTCCGGGCGCGACCTCGACCACGAAGACCATGGGGACGAGCGCGCCCTCCTCCAGGACGAGGAGGTCCGAGGCCGGGTTGGCCTCGACGGCCGCCACCCGCCCGAGGACGTTCCCCGAAGGATCGGTCACCTCGGCGCCCACCAGCTCGTGGACCCAGAACTCGTCGTCGTCGGCGTCCCCGCCGGGCAGCGGCTCGCCGAGGAGCACCGTCCCCCGCAGGGTCTCGGCCTGGTTGCGGTCCGCCACGCCCTCGAAGGCGACGATCCACCGGCTGCGGGAGACCCGCCCGGCGGGGTCGGGCCCGCCGTGCGGCCCGGCCCGGAGCACCACGAAGCGGCGCGCCCCGTCGACCAGCACCGAGCCGGCTTCGAACCGCTCCGGGCGGTTGCTGACCGCTTCGACGATCACCTCACCCCGGATACCGTGGGCCCGCACGATCCGCCCGACCTCCAGGAGGTGCGGGTCGGTCACGGCGTCACCCGGGGACACCCCGTACCCCGGGGGCTCAATCCACGATGTCGAGAGTGGCGCGCACGCCCTCACGGCTGCCGGCGGCGGCCACCACCTGGCGCAGGGCCTGGGCCACCCGGCCGCGGCGGCCGATCACCTTGCCCATGTCACCCGGGGCGACGTGCAGGCGCAGCTCGACCTCGCCGCGCCCCTCGCTGGTCTCGACGAACACGGCGTCGGGATCGTCGACGATGTTGCGGGCCAGGTACTCGAGCACGCCCTTGGGCAGGCCGCCCACCAGGCGGTTGCCCTCGGCCCCGACCTCGTCGGGAAGATCGTCGTCGCCCTCGTCGCGCTCGTCGCCCTCGTCGTCATCGTCGTCGAGGTCGTCGTCGTCCTCGTCGACCAGGTCGAGGTCGTCCTCGTCGTCGAACTCGTCGCTCGAGTCGTAGTCGTCGGTCACTTGGACTTCGCCGCCATGTGCTGCTCCCACGCCCCGGAGATGGTGAGGAGGCGCTGAACCTGCTCGGTGGGCTGGGCTCCCTTGCCGAGCCAGGCGAGCGCCTTGTCGTTGTCGATGTCCACCAGCGGTGGGTCCTCCCGGGGGCCGTACTTGCCGATGATCTCCACGAAGCGCCCGTCCCGGGGTGAGCGGGCGTCAGCCACCACCACCCGGTAGGTGGGCTGCTTCTTCTTGCCCATCCGCATGAGGCGGATCTTCACAGCCACAGCACGGTCTCCTTGTCGTCGGGGCCACCCCGGCCCCCGGGCGTTCAGGTCGGGGAAAGGCTACAACCCGGGGATGGGGAGCCGGGGCCGCTTGCCGCCGGCCACCTGGCGCATCATCTGCTGCACCATCTTGAACTGTTTGAGGAGGGCGTTCACATCCTGGGTGGTGGTGCCGCTGCCCCGGGCGATGCGCAACCGCCGGGAGCCGTTGATGATGGCCGGGTCCTCCCGCTCCGCCGGGGTCATCGACCGGATGATGGCCTCGACCTTCCCCAGCTCCTTGTCGTCCACCTGCGCGTTCTTCAGCTCCTTGGGGATCCCGGGGAGCATCCCGATGATGTTCTGGAGCGGACCCATCTTCTTGACCTGCTGCATCTGCTCCAGGAAGTCCTCCAGGGTGAAGGAGCCCTTGCGCATCTTGGCCGCCGTCTTCTCGGCCTGCACCTGATCGAAGCTCTGCTCCGCCTTCTCGATCAGGGTGAGGACGTCGCCCATCCCCAGGATCCGGCTCGCCATCCGGTCGGGATGGAAGGGCTCGAACTCGGTGAGCTTCTCCCCCGTGCCGGCGAAGAGGATCGGACGGCCGGTGACCTCCTTGACCGACAGTGCCGCCCCACCCCGGGCGTCGCCGTCGATCTTGGTCAGGACGACCCCGTCGATCCCCACGGCCTCGGTGAAGGCCTCGGCCACGCTCACCGCCTCCTGGCCGGTCATGGCGTCGACGACCAGCAGGACGTTGTCGGGGACGACGGCCTCCCGCATGCGGGCCAGCTCGTCCATGAGGGCCTCGTCGATCTGGAGGCGGCCGGCGGTGTCGACCACCACGACGTTGCGGCCCAGGCGGGCGGCCTCGTCCCGGGCCCCCCGGGCCACGGCCACCGGATCGCCGGGGAGGGTGAAGACGGGGACGCCCACCTGCTGGCCCAGGATCTCGAGCTGCTTGACCGCGGCCGGGCGCTGGAGGTCGGCCGCCACCAGCAGCGGGTGGAGCCCCTGGCTCTTCAGATGCCGGGCCAGCTTGCCCGCCGCCGTCGTCTTCCCCGAGCCCTGGAGACCGACCAGCATGACGACGGTGGGCGGCTTGGGGTTCATGGTCAGCTTGCCCGTCGTCCCCCCGAGGGTGTTGACGAGCTCCCCCTGGACGATCTTGATGACCTGCTGGGAGGGGGAGAGGCTCTTGGACAGCTCCGCCTCCGCCGCCTGCTCCTTCACCCGGGCGATGAAGGACTTGACCACCTTGAAGTTGACGTCGGCCTCGAGGAGGGCGAGGCGGATCTCCCGGGCGATCTCGTCGATCTCCTTCTCGCCCAGGCGGCCGCGACCGCGCATCCGGGTGAAGATCGACTCGAACCGTTCGGAGAGGGCGTCGAACATGAAGGCGCCAGTCTAGGGGGACGGCTCAGCTCTCGAAGAGGGCGTCGATGAACTCCTCGGGGTCGAACCCGATCAGGTCGTCGGCGGTCTCGCCCACGCCCACCACCTTGACGGGGATGCCCAGCTCGGCCTGGACGGCGAGGACGATGCCGCCCCGGGCCGTGCCGTCCAGCTTGGTGAGGACCACCCCGGTGACGTCCACCGCCTCGCCGAACTGCTTGGCCTGGACCAGGCCGTTCTGGCCGGTGGTGGCGTCGATGACGAGGAGGACCTCCTTCAGCGCCCCGGGGGTGCGGTCCACGATCCGGCGCAGCTTCTTCAGCTCCTCCATGAGGTTCACCTTGGTGTGCAGGCGCCCGGCGGTGTCCACCAGGACCAGGTCCGCCCCCCGGCTCTGCGCCGCGCTCATGGCGTCGAAGACCACCGAGCCCGGGTCGGCGCCCTCCTGACCCCGCACGAGGTCGGCCCCCACCCGCTTCGACCACAGCTCGAGCTGTTCGGCGGCGGCCGCCCGGAAGGTGTCCGCCGCCGCCATCACCACCCGCCGTCCGTCGGCCGCCTGCTGCTGGCCCAGCTTGCCGATGGTGGTCGTCTTCCCCACCCCGTTCACGCCGACGAACATCCACACGTTGGTCTGACCGGGCACGAGGGCCAGCGTCCGGTCGGCCGCCGCCAGCTGCTCGACCAGGTCGGCCTTGAGCAGTTCGAGGAGGTCGGCGGGGGTGGAGGCCCCGGTCTCCTTCACCCGCCGGCGCAGGTCGTCGAGGACCCGGGTGGTGGTGGCCACCCCGACGTCGGCCCGGATCAGGGCCTCCTCCAGCTCGTCCCAGGTGTCGTCGTCGATCCGTTCGCCGGAGCGGAGGTCGCCGACCAGGCCGGACAGCATCTCCCGGGCCTTGCCCAGCCGGTCTCGCAGCCGGGGCCGGACGGCCACCGGCTCGGGGACGGGCTCCGGTTCGGGCTCCGGTTCCGCGACGGCCTCGAGTCCGGGCGCCGCCTCCGGTTCGGCCACCGGA
>JBOGFE010000394.1:0-4851 GCA_050741935.1 Acidimicrobiia bacterium
ACGGTGGAGGCCGGGGCGTCGCTGTCCCCCGAGGACCGCGCCCGCCTGGAGGAGGCCGCCACCCGGCTGCGCAACCAGGGGATCCCCACCCGCTTCGTCGTGGTCGCCACCCGTCCGGCGGACACGACCGCCCGCGAGTACGCCCGCCAGTTGCGCCTCGCCTCCGGCTACGACGGCAACCTGCTCGTGCTCTTCCAGTCCCCCGGCGGCCTCGGCCTGGCCTCCACCCGCGTGCCCGATCCCGACCTCGACGCCGCCTTCGCCGCCGAGCGGACCAACCTCGCCGCCGACCCCGTCGCCGGCACGGTGGCGGTGGCCGACCGCCTGGCCGCCCTGTCCGGCTCATCGCCGGCCACGCTGCCACCCGAGAGCCTCCCGGTCACCCCCGTCGCCGTCGAGGAGACCGACGACGGTGGCAACGCGAGCGGCGTGGCCACCGCGGTCCTCATCATCGCCGGCGGCGTGGGGGTCGGGGTCTTCGCCCTGGCCCGGGCCCGGCGCCGGCTGGCCCAGCGCTTCGACGAGCGCCGGGCCGCCCTGGCACCCCTGGTCGACGCCCTCGCCTCCCAGGTGGACGAGATCTGGCAGGAGATCTCCGCCGACGGCCCCCGGGCGGCCGAGGCCCAGGTGCCGTGGGACGAGGCCGCCCAGGCGCAGCTCGCGGCCCGGGACCGCTTCGACCGGGCCCGGGGCGAGGACGACCTATCGGCCGGCCGCCTCCACGTGGAGAAGGGCCTGCGGGCGGCGCAGCGGGCCCGGGCCATCCTCGACGGCCGTCCGGCACCCGGCCCCGACGCCCCCCTCCTCGAGGGGCTGTGCGCCTTCGATCCCAGCCACGGCAGGGCGGTCGACGCCGTGGAGATGACCACCGCCCGGGGCGACACCGCCGGCGTGCCCGCCTGCGCGGCCTGCGCCGCCCAGCTGAACGAGGGGGCCACCCCCGCCGTGCGCCGGGTGCCCCTCGGGGCCCGGTCCGTCCCCTACTGGCAGGGGGCGGGCTGGGATCGGGGCGGGATGATGATGCCCAGCTTCGGCGGCTTCCTGGGCGGCCTGTTCCTGGCCGACGTGCTCTTCGACGACCACCACGGCGGGGGGTTCGCCGGCGAGCACGGCGGCTCGGACTCGGACGGCCGCGGCGACAGCGCCGGCGACAGCGCCGGCGACGGTGGCGACTACAGCGGCGGCGGCGACTTCGGCGGCGGCGACTGGGGCGGTGGTGGAGACTTCGGCGGCGGCGACTTCGGCGGCGGCGGGGACTTCTGACGCCCGGCGGTCGCTAGCTGTAGTGCCCCGGCAGGTGGTACCGGCGCCGGCTCAGCCGGATGCCGTAGCGCCGGCCACGCGGCGTGCGCGGCTGCGATGGTTTGGCGTGGACAGGTCGTTTCCGTCGTTCCCCCAGCATGCATGTGATTTCAAGATGGTTGTTTGGTTTCCTGCGCAGGGTGACGGAACGGACGTTCCGGCCACGGCCGGGTCAGCCCGCCGGCCGCCAGCGGATGGGCAGGTGCTTGAGGCCGTTCTGGAAGTTGGAGGTCAGCCGGAAGGGCGGGCCGGCCGGGCGGACGTCGTGGAAACGAGCCAGCACCTGGCGGAGGATGGCCCGCATCTGGGTCCGGGCCAGGTGGGCACCCAGGCAGAAGTGGGGGCCGAACCCGAAGCTCACGTGGTCGTTGGGACTGCGGGCGACGTCGAAGCGGTCGGGATCGGCGAAGGCGGCCTCGTCCCGGTTGGCCGAGGCGTGATAGACGACCACCTTCTCCCCCGCCCTGATCTCCAGGCCGGCCAAGGTGTTGTCCCGCAAGGCGGTGCGCCGGAAGTGGATGACGGGTGACCAGAAGCGCAGCATCTCCTCGACGGCCGGGTTGACCAGGTCGGGCCGGGCCCGCAGCACCTCGAACTGGTCGGGATGCTCGAGCAGGCAGGCCAGGCCGCCGGGGATGCCGTTGCGCAGCGTCTCGTTGCCGGCCACGGCGAAGAGGAAGAACATCGTCTCGAACTCCGCCCCGGTCAGGCCCCCGTCGAGCATGCGGGCCACGATGCCGGTGGGCCGTTGGGCGGCGAGGGCGTTGGCGTAGCCGAACATGTCGGCCAGGCCGGCCCGCGACCCGGGGCTGAGCGGACGGCCGCCGGCGCCGGTCATCGTCACCGGCCGGGCCCCGAGGGCGGCTTGGCCCATGGGGCTGAGCGTCTCGGCCGCGGCGGTGCTCAAGCCGGCGTAGTCGGCGTCCTGGTAGCCGATGACCCGGCTGGCCCAGTCGTGGAGCAGCTTCCGGTCGCGGTCGGGCACGCCCATGATCTGGGCCAGGGTCCACACCGGCAGCTCGGCCACCAGCTCGGCGAAGTCCGCCTCGCCGGCGCCGGCCACGGCGGCGATGAGCTCCTCGGCCCGGGCCTCGATGGTCAGCTCCAGCGCCCGGACGGCCCTGGGGGTGAAGGCGTCGGCCATGATCCTGCGCAGCCGGGAGTGCGCCGGCGCGTCCTGGTTGACCATCATGGCCTGGCCGAACTCCAGGTCGGTGGCGGTGTCCGGGTCGCGGATCTGGGTGCAGCCGGCATGGGAGGAATAGACCTCGGGCCGGCGGAGCACGTGCTTCACCTCGGCGTGGGTGAAGACGGCCCAGTACCCCGGTCCGGCCGGCCACGGCCCGACGGCCGGCTCGTCGATCCAGCACACCGGGGCGGCCCGGCGCAGCTGGGCGAAGAGGGCGTAGGGCACCGCCCGGGCATAGGTCTGGGGGAGGAGCACCTCGACGGGTCCTCGGGGCCGGGACGTGACCGCCACCCCGCCAGCATGCCCGACAATGGCCGATGTCGAGCTCGGCCGGATCGATCCCGATGGCGATGCGCCTTGGGCCGATGCGGCGTCCGCTCACCCGCCGGCCCTGGGCCCCGCGCCGTTGGCGGCGCCGCCCCGCCCGGCCCCGGGCAGGACCTGGCCCAGTCCGACCGGTGCTCCCCCTTCGCCGGCGGAGCGGATGGCGGCCTCCACGATGGCGATGGTGGGCAGGTTGGCCCGGGCGCTCAGCGCCTCCCGGGCCGGATGCCCCGGGTCGAGGAGCGCCTCGATGATGGTGCTCTCGGGGGTGGGGGCCCGCCGGGGCCGGGCCCGCCGGGGCCGGTGGGCCGGGGAGATCACCGTCACCCGCTCGCCCGTCCGCATGACCGCCCCGGACGTGCCCTCGAGGAGCTCGTGGTGGTGGAAGACGGGTGAGCGCTCGTGGTGGCGGTAACCGGCCACGAACCCGTCGTCCCACTCCAGCTCGACCCGCCACTCCTCGGCCGGGCCGTTGGTCGCCCGGACCCGGGCGGGCAGGTCGTCGAAGCGGGTCCGGAGGCAGTCCAGATGGTGCAGGCAGATGTCCCACAGCGTCCCGTGGGGATCGGCCCGCACATGGTCCCGGGCGGTGGTCGGGGGCCGGACGGAGAGCACCGACGAGGCCAGGGGCGTGCCCACGATCTTGAGGTCCAGCAGCCGGCGCAGGGTGCGCTCCCCGGGCCGGAAGCGGAAGTTCTGGCCGACCACCACCGCCTGGTTGGTGAGCTCGGCCGCCCGGGCCACGGCCCGGGCGCCCTTCAGCGACAGGGCGAGGGGCTTCTCCACCATCACGCTCCAGCCCGATTCGAGGCAGGCGACGGCGTGGTCGGCATGCTCCGCCGGCGGCGAGCAGACGAGTGCCAGGCCGGTCAGGGACATGCCCAGGGCGTCATCGAGGTTGGGATAGGGGGCCAGGCCGGCGGCTTCCGCCCGCCCCCGGGCGTCCTCGTCCGGATCGACGGCGGCCAGGACCTCGACGCTCGGGCTGCGGCCGAGGGCGCTGTGCCACTGCCGGCCCCGGACTCCGTACCCGACGAGCAGCACCGGGCGGCGTTGTCGACCTCGGCTCCTGAACTTGGGCCTCATGTGCTCCTGAGCCTCGCGCGCGGGGCCGTAGCCGCGTGCATCATTGTTGGATTATGGAACCGGCCGGCGACGTCCTCGCCGCCCACGCCACATCCGTCTACGCCCTGCTCGGGTGACCGTCGATCGAGGAGGAGTTCCCCATGGCAGCCGATGAGGAGCGGGACGACGGGGAGGCGACCGATCTCCCGCCGGACCTGGCCGAGGTGACCGAGGCCATCGACGCCGTGATGGAGCCGCCCCTGCCGCCCGAGTGGGTGCTGCCGGCGGACCGGTCGGTGCCGCCCGAGCGGTCGAGGGGGTCGAAGCCCCTCCAACCCCGGGCCGACACCGAGCGGACCCTGGGGCTCGAGGTGGGCCGGCTCTTCGGCCTCAACCCCCGGATGCTGGTGGACCCCGATGCGACCCCGCCCCCTCCCCGTCCCCGACCCCCCACCGAGGACCCTGCGGGCGACGCCGGCGGGGACGAGGACGGGCCGGCCGGCTAGGACGGCGCGCCGGGCGCCCCGGCGGACCTAACGTGGGAAGGCCGGAGGCCGACCCATGCCGACCAACGTCTCACCCGAGTACAAGAAGGCCGAGGCCGAGTTCCGCTCCGCCCGCACCCCCGAGGACCGCCTGGCCGGCCTGAAGGAGATGCTGCGCACCCTGCCCAAGCACAAGGGCACCGAGCATCTCCAGGCCGACATCCGCACCCGCATCAAGGACCTCACCGACGAGCTGGCCGGCCCCCGCAAGGGCGGCGCCCGCACCGGCCCGGCGCACGTCGTCCATCCCGAGGGCGCCGGCCAGGTGGCGCTGCTGGGGCCGCCCAACTCCGGGAAGTCGGCGCTGCACGCCCGCCTCACCGGCTCCCACGCCGCCGTCGGCCCCTACCCCTTCACCACCCAGTTCCCCCAACCGGGGATGCTCCCCCACCTCGACGTGGGCATCCAGCTCGTCGACCTGCCGCC